>JAPPBX010000011.1 GCA_026702755.1 Candidatus Poribacteria bacterium
CACACACATTAAAACTGTCTTTCGATAGAATATTAATGATTTATGAAACACCCTCTATTAACTACCCCCGACCAAAGAAAGTGGCTTGTAATAAGCATGAAAGTAACGCATACATTGACACTAACAATCCAAATTATTTTACCATATCATTAAAGAAAAAAATAGCAAAAGCGGAATCAGGACATCTGTCGGTCATCAACTGTTTATACATCTTTTGGTTTTATAGAATTGATTAAATAAAAACAAGAGCCTTGCCATCAACGAAGACCGATGACAAGGCTCTGTTTATATTCATCCAATGGTGAGGTTATTCAAAAAGCTGAAGTGCCCCGTCCTTGACCATAAGTACAGTCGCGTCATATACTGCCTCGCCATTGGGGTCAAACGAGAAATTCCCTAAAATCGTTGGGAAATCCATCGTCTGCGCCAAGGCATCTCGGATCGCAGCGGGATCTATCGATTGTGCGTCCGCAATCGCGTCGGCGAGAATGTAGAGCGTCGCATACGACAGCGCCGCCCACGGTCCAGGTTCATAACCGTATTCCGCATGATAGTGCTGGACGAAGGCTTGGCTGCTGGGTATGGTAGACAGACCCGTCCATGCCGTAAACGCTATTGCACCCTCGGCGGCATCGCCCACCTGTTGGAGTTCTATTGCAGTCAGATCAGGAACAATCAGTTGAATAGTGTCAGGGATACCGAGCTCACCCGCTTGAATGATAACCTGCACCATCTCTACTGACAAGGCAGAGACAAAGAGGGCATCAGGCTGCGGATCCAAGCTCATGATGTTGGTTAACTGCTCAGAAAAATCGGTCTCTCCCTTTTCAAAGGTTTCCTCGGTCAAAATCTTGACACCGCTCGCCTCAAGTGCTTTCTTTATCTCATCGTTGCTACTTTTGGCGTAGGTATCCGCGGCATCGTATATCAGTGCCACTTTCTCATAACCGAGTTTCTCATGAGTCGTCTTCACACCACTCGGATTCATTATGTCTACGGCAATACCGGCGCGGAAGACATAATCCCCAATCGAACTCAAACCTGCAGCGGTAGAAACCGAACTAAAAGCGACCACTCCCGCCTCTTGCGCAATCGGAAAAGCGTCTTCAAGGTAATCTGAGATAGCGATTCCGACAATGGCAGGGACGCCCTGATCCACCAATCCTTGTACAGCTGCGATTGCCCCCGCTTCGGAACTATGATCATCGGCAGGGACGAACATGATGTTCGCATCGCTGAGCATATTAATCTCTTTTTGCGCCAACTCAAAGCCGCGTTTCATTGGAAGTCCATACGGTTCGGCATCTTCCCCTGTCAAGGATACGACAAGACCGATCGGAATCGTCGGACCAGCAGTCATTTGAGGTGTTACCGCTTCAAGGGGCTGAAGTTTCCCACCTTTCACGACATGCACAACCCGTTCTCTAACCCGATCATACATCGCCTCTCCGTTGGGATCAAACGAGAAATTTCCTAAAATCGTCGGAAGATCCATTGTCTGTGCCAAAGCATCCCGAATCGCAGCGGAATCTGTCGACTGGGCATTCATAATGGCGTTAGCGAGAATATGAAGCGTCGCATACGCCTGTGCCGCCCACGGTCCAGGTTCATGACCGTATGCCGCCTGATACTTCTGGACGAAGGCTTGGTTTCCGGGAGCGTCAGATCCAACAGACCATCCAGAAAAAGTTATCGCCCCCTCGGCGGCTTTGCCCGCTGCTTGTATCTCCTTTGAAGTCAAATCAGGGACAATAAAGTGAATGGAGTCGGGAATACCGATCTCGCGCCCTTGAACAATAATCTGCACCATCTCTGTTGCCAGCGCAGAGATAAAGACCGCATCAGGTGCCATCTCCATTATATTGGTGAGTTGCGCAGAAAAATCGGTATCGTGGGTTTGGAAGGTTTCCTGGGTCAGAATATCCACACCGCCTGCCGCAAGTGCTTGCATTATCACCTCATTGCTACTTGTGGAGTAGGTATCAGCGGCATCGTGTATCGTCGCAACTTTTGTATACTTGAGATTTGCCTGCGTCGTCATCAGACCAACCGGATTCAGTATATCTACTGCGAGACCGGCGCGGAAGATATAATCACCAAGACTGCTTAAACCGGCAGCGGAGGAGATCGGACTAAAAGCGACAACTCCCGCCTCTTGCGCAATCGGAAAAGCCTGTTCGAGATGTGTTGAGATACCAATACCGACGATAGCGGGTACACCTTGATCTACCAATGCCTGAACGGCAGCCTCTGCACCTTCTACGGTGCTTTTAGCGTCCTCGGTGACGAACGTGATGTTCGCATCGCTGAGCATATTAATCTCTTCTCTTGCTAACTCAAGCCCACGTTGCATTGGTAGCCCATACGGTTCGGCGTTATCCCCTGTCAGAGCTACAGCAACACCAATGGTAATCCCTTCAGTCATCATCGGAGAGGTTTCAGCATCAGGCACTATCTTAGCGACCTTTTCGCAACCGGAAAGCCCCACAACTAAGGCAACAATCGCGAAAACAAACGCGAATGTTACGATTCTTCTTACGTTCATGTTAAATCTCCTTTATTTTTATTAAATGAAAAGTTCGGGCAGGGCAATCAAAACAAATAACAAAAACGCCACCACCCTCAACCAGATTTATTGTCTTCAGAAAAAAGAAATTTTGTATTAAGCCCCATTGACACCCAAAAACCGATTTGGGGTTAAGTATCCTAAGACAACGTTCTGGTGTAAAAACAAAATCTGTACCAACCATTATTTTTTGGTTGGAAGTTGGTGTCAACTCAAAAAACGAAGGATATAGTTTTCGGTTTCAGTTATCGTTAACCTAAGTTGCTACTAATAGATTTTGCACATTTCAGAAATGTTTTTCAAACCTTCCCACACCCCAGAGAGGTGGTATGTCTATAGAAAACGACGCATTTACGTGATTGCACTCCAGCGGAGTGCTATTGCTTCGCAGTGAGAATCAATAGGTATAACTTGCGTTATCGTTAGCAGAGCGTGTAGAGTTTAATTGTCAGAATTAAGATTTTCAGGATTGTAAGGATGAACGGGGTTGAAAACAGGCGAGATTAGAAACTTTACCTACCGGGACTCGAAATGCATACGTCCAACACTTCTGCAGTTTTTTCATCAACAATAACAGTTACGAGATTCCCGCGACTGTGATTAGAAAAATTGACCACCCACGCGAATCCTTGGAACGATGGATATGCGTGAACACCGTTTTGACGGGTTAAAGCATTTTTGACACGCGCATCCGATTTTGCGATGCGAAGTACTGCGTCCTTCCTTTGCTCGGACGAAGCCTTCTGGGTCTTCAGCAAATCCAATATCCGCTTACCCTTATCTACCGCTCGCGGCAACGCTTTTGGGTTTTGCTGCGCCAGATTTCGGAGTAGCGATGCCTGTTGACGATATGCGTCACTGTGCTTTTGATAGTTCTTGAGTCCGTAGGCAACTGGAATCCGTTCATATTGCGCTGCACACATCCCCGCTGCATCCGCTTCAAGGTGAAGTACCCTTACATAATCGCCACTCCGTTCCGCCAACTCCCGCTGTTTCCTGAAGAAGGTCGGATAGATGCCATACTCGTAAAACCGATCCGGATAGCGCGGTAACCATACTGCAATAAACTTCGCGATATTCTCGCGCTCGGCATCCAGTCCTGAAAAGACATCGCGGTTAGAACCCTTTTTCACAAATTTCTGCCAAGCAATTTCGGCGCGAGTGCAGTGATATTGGTGCTGTTTCTGAATCTCACGCGCTTCTTTTTTCGCCCGTGCTGCCCACTTCTCGTACCCGTGCCTTTTGTAGTAGTCGTATGCGATCTCGTTCATGGGAACAGAAATACGTATGAGACATTCTGCTGCGGCTTCGTGCCAGAGCGCGAGCTTTCCAAAGTCACCAGACTGCTCGCAGCGTTTGATAAAAACCTCGGCGGTGGCTGTACCTTCTCGGATCGCCACCGATGGCTGCACGGTAAAAAAGAAAACAGAAAGAAGTAATAAGGCACGAATCAAAGCGTGTTCTCCCTATTTGATGATAGAAACCAAGCGGCGTCTGCCTACTACTGTAACATAAAACGAACAGTCCCTGAAAACGTCTCATCAGGTGCCAGCACAATCACGCCTGCGGGAATTCCACGTGTCTCCAAGTTAATAGCATCTGTCGGGCAGGTGTAAGGTTCAAAACAGATGGCATCCCTGTCGGGCGGTGTATAGACAACTAATTCGCGAAATTGCGCGTCCGATTCCATTACCATGCCGTATCCCGTATCCTTATTCTCAATAAGGCACCGACTTACACCGTCAACCAATTGAACGTCCGTGAAGACATGGTCAAGCTTCAGTTTCGCGAAGGGTTGCCCATTCCGCAGGTCAAGTGTGTCAGCAACATCATGCTGAACACCCGTTGGCACGAGGACCTCGTCCAATTCCCAATACTTAGCAGCAGGAACGGTAATCACCGCTTCAGCCGCATTCGCTTCGGTGCCAAGATCCACGCTGAAATAAGGGTGGATACCGAAACCCATAGGCATATTCCGATCGCCTGTATTTTTGATAGCAATCCCCATCGTCAACACAGCATCCTTGAGTGTATAGGTAATCTCAATTCTAAAAGGGAACGGATACTGACGACTGACATCGGGAAAATCTCGCGAATTGAGCGAGCACACCAAAGTCGCCCCATCCTCATCAGCAACATGGCTTTCGACCTGATACGGTTGATTCAACAGCAATCCATGGATTGTTGTTGGGGATTCCGGTGGTTTGTCAAACCGATAGGTTTCTCCCTCAAATTGCCACGTGCCGTTCCGAATTCGATTGGGGAAAGGGAACAGAATCGGATTGCCGTAAGCGGTTGGGCGTTCCTCCAGCGTGGCGAGATCCGGCGGTGCGTCTATCAGGTTCAACCACGTGTCTCCATCTGCCACCCTGAACGCGTAGCAGTTGTTGCCGAGTGCAGGCACAATCTCGGCGACGGCTTTTCCATCCTGCTGAATGTAGTAAACTTGAAAGCTTTCAACCGTCTTTGCCGCTACTGAATATGCTTTATTCGCCATCGTTTCCCCTTTATCTGCATTTATAAGTATCGTTGAAAGTAAGAAAAAAACACAACCAATTCCAATGCGGAGTGCATGCCTCCAAGTTCTTTTATAGTAAAATCCGAAAATATGTTTACAGTTCGTCAGGAAACAAGCATCCCACCACCGCTGGCGAGGATTGTATCCTCGCCCTTGCGTCAGAGGCTTTTTGAACAGCAAGTTTTGGCTTGCAAGCTGCGCCAAAATGTTAGTCATCGTTCTCTCCATTATGCTTTGGCGCACCAGTGGATACCGCGCCGCAACACCTCTCGGAAGTTCGGATTCGAGAAAGTAACATCATCGTGTCCGCTCTGGAGGCAAAAGACACGGGAGTTTCCATATTCACGCGCCCAACCGAGGACATCCATACTGTTTGGATGATCAACCGTCAACAGGATCGAACTATCACCACCAGCGGATGCCATGGTATAGGTTTCGTCTCCCATCTCCCATTCGGTAAATCCTTCCGTAATTGGATGGGTCGCATCAGCAACCTGCACTTGTAGCGTTTGACGAGGATAATATCCGAACTCGCCGCGATCACCAATTCCGCACATTTCGGAATAGGCAACCCATTCTGGAAACGCCAAGATAGCGTGATGCAGAATTACCATGCCTTGTCCACGCTTTGTTAAACCGAGAATAGCCTCTGCTTGCGCATCTGTCGGATACGGACGGTGAAAGTTGTAAAAGACAACAGTGTCGTAGTCCTGCTGGTCAGGGTCGTCCACAAAATCGTCCAGATCTTCTCGGAGGAATTGAACACCTTCCATACTCTCAAACACTGCGTCAAACTGTCTCTCCTGAAATCCGTGTTCACCGGTTACGACTGCAATTAGCATGATTTTTCTCCTTTCAAGTAATGTGGGGGTAGGCACAAGACCCGCCCCTACAGTGGATTTTTTTAGGATAGAATTATTGCATGGAAATCCATAGAAAGAAATCTTTAATATCGCGCCCACTGCCATAATTGTCCCAAGGTCGGGCGTTTCCCGTACATTAGAATCCCAATCCGATAGATTTTCCCGCTGATAAGTGTAACAAGCAAAACAGTGGCACACATCAATACGATATTCAGCAAAATTTCCCATAAAGGTGGCATCAGCACATTGATACGCATGAACATAAGTATTGGCGAGAAAAACGGAACGTGTGAGAGTAGTACACTGAGTGTCGAATCGGGGATTCTAAACAATTGGAACATCAGTACGAATGGAACAACAATGAGCATCGTGAGGGGCACGCCTGTTTGTTGCGCTTCCTCTTCGCTGCTGCAAATCGCACCAACAACAGCATACAGGGTCGAATACATGAAGAAACCAATAATGAAATAAATAAAGAAATAGGTAAGCACCTCGCCACTACTCGCTTTGATAGTCCCAATTACTTGGACAAACTGTATCGGTAGGCTATCAATGCCAAAGATGCCGAGTATCGGCTTTATGTTCATAACCAATAACACGCCAAATATCACCCAGATAGCAAACATTGTCAAACAGACAGAGCAAACCCCAACGAGTTTGCCGAGGAGTAGTTGATGCGGTTTTACCGATGAAATGATTACCTCAACAATTCGGGTTGTTTTTTCTTCAAGCACACTCCGCATGATGGAGTTGGCGTAGATGAGAACGAACATATAAAGCACAAAAACGAGGATGTATCCGAGTCCGAGCCGCGCCCCCGTCTCTATAGCACTTTCAACTTTAGCACCACCGTCTTTCCCTTTGCTACTTTTAACAGCATAAGCGTTGAATCCAACGGAGCGCATAAGTCTACTAACTTCGCGCCGAGAATAACCGCTCTCGGCAAACCGCTTGTCCCGGACGATGTCTGAAATAATACGGCGGAGCGCGTTCTGTATATTAAAATTTGTTGCTGTTCTGGCGTAGAAACGGACCTGGCCGTTCTCAAAAACATCCTTCGGGATTTCAAGATAGGCGTAGAGATTTTTTGTCCTGACGCGTTCTTGGAGGGCAGTTTTTTCGCCTTCTGTGGTAGCGGTTTCCTCACGCAGCTGATAAACGAGTTCACCCTTATGCTGAAAGGTTCGATGTTTAGCGATAGCCTCCTGCATCTGCTCAAAGATTTCACCCGTCTCATCAATGACCGCAAGTTTTCTCATCTCTTCGGTTTTGTCTTCCATGATTGCGAGAAAACTGGACAATAATACCAATCCACACATCAACACCGGCATGAGAAACAAAGACGCAATGAATCCCTTAGATTTAACGCGCGTCATATATTCACGTTTGATAACGGTGACAACCTTACTCAGCATCCTGTACTGTTCCTCCATGTGCTTCAACACTTTGGACAAAAATCTCGTGTAGCGTTGGCTCCATCAATTCAAACCGTGTCACATCAACACCTTTTTCAACCAGTTCTTGGAGAAATGGACGATAGTCCTCTGGGTTCCTTAATTTGATCTCAGCATACTGCCCGAAGTTGTTGACACCTTGAATGTAAGCGGAATTGCGAATCGGTTCAAGACTCCCGATATATTCAATCTCAACGGAATTCTTGCCGAATCCACGCTTCACAGCACGGAGCTCACCTTCAAGCAATACCTTGCCTTGATGAATGAGGCAGATGCGATCACAGAGTTTCTCTACCTGTTCCATCACATGGGTTGAGAAGATAATCGTACTGCCGTCCTCACGCAGTTCAAGCATCAAATCTTTAAGGAGTGTCATGTTAATCGGGTCCAGCCCGGAAAAGGGTTCATCAAGAATAATCAACTCCGGTTTGTGAATGACCGTCGTAATGAACTGAATTTTCTGTGCCATCCCCTTAGAAAGTTCATCAATCCGCTTGTTGCTCCATTCCGATAGCTGCATCTTCTCCAACCACCGCTCAATTTCGCCGAGTGCTTGCTGCTTGTATAAGCCCTTTAATTCAGCAATGAAAAGGATAACATCCCGCACCTTCATTTTGCGGTACAAGCCGCGTTCTTCTGGCAGATACCCAATCTGGTCCAAAAAATCTCGGACCTGCCGATTGCCACTGAACGTAATACTGCCCGCATCCGGCGCAATAATGTCCATTATCATGCGGAGTGTGGTCGTTTTTCCGGCACCGTTGGGTCCCAAGAGTCCGTATACGCTCCCCTTTTCAATACTGAAAGAAATATCCGACACCGCTGTAAAATCGCCGAACTTTTTATGGACATTCTCAAGGTGGAGGAGATTCATCGTTTTTATCACCAAATATGTTTACGGCACACGGAGTGTGCCTACTACCTTGCAGATCTAATCGGTAATCGCTTGATAGGTGAGGACACGGAATTGCGCATGGAATGGGGAATCGCCAATCAATTGCGTCATCAAGATGCCGATTAATTCTTCCGCGGGATCAATCCAAAACGTAGTGCTTGCGAGTCCACCCCAACTGTAAGCCCCCAAGGAACCGAGGCTATGTGTATCAGCAACATCAGTAACAACAGCAAACCCAAGACCGAAACCACACCCTGTTCTCTCAAGCGGTTGCCAACCGTCAGAGATATGATTCATCCTAATGAGTTCGACCGTTTTTCTTCCGAGGAGTCGCACGCCATCAAGTTCCCCGTCATTCAGCAACATTTGGCAGAAACGGAGGTAATCCGCAGCGGTCGATTGTAATCCGGCACCACCGGAGTGGAAAAAACTCAGCGGTCCGCTTGAAACCGGTGCATTCTCTATTACCTGAATACCACCGTCTTCCGTAGGTTCATACAACGTCGCATATCGCTCAGCCTTGTCGTTTGGCACCGAGAAAGCAGTATCAACCATACCCAAAGGCTCACAAATTTGGGTTTTCAAAAACGCTTCAAACGGCATACCAGAGACGACCTCTACAAGGTAGCCGAGCACATCGGTAGACATACCGTAGTTCCACCCATCACCCGGTTGGTGAAGGAGCGGGATATTTCCGAGTTCTCGCGCCATCTGTGCGAGGTCTCCACCGTAGAAATTCGCATCCCTATACCGCTCATTAATCGGGTGCTCCCAGTCCCCGCCGTAGATAAGTCCAGCAGTGTGTGTGAGCAGATGCTTTACCGTCATCTCGCGTTCAGCATCAACGATAGCATCACCATCCGCAGTATAAACCTGCATGTCCTTAAAGGCTGGAATCAATTCGGAGACGGGTGTGCCGAGTTGAAAATGCCCTTCCTCATAGAGCATCATCACAGCAATGCTGGTAATCGGCTTCGTCATTGAATAGATGCGGAAGATGGTATCAAACGCTACGGGTTTCGCAGTAGCGACATCCTGCGTCCCGAACTTCTCAAAATGGACGAGCCTCCCTTCACGCGCGATCATCGTTAATGCACAGGGTATTTTACCATCGTCAATCCAGCCTTGCATGACCGGAGCAATACGTCCTAAACGCGAGGTTGACATGCCTACATCCTCAGGCACTGCCCGCGGTAATCCTTCATATCCATGTCTTGCCATAAAGATCTCCTCTAAGATGGGTGTCGGCTTTCAACGCAACCCTTTCAGCGGTCAGTAAAGAGATAGTTCAGCATGTAAGATAAACCCAACTGCCATAAGATACTTTTGCTGACTGCTGATGGCTGACTGCCGACTGCTATTATTCCGTAAGTGCCTGATAGGTCAGCACTTTAAATTGTTGTTGGAAAGGGTAACGGTTATTGAGAAGCTGCGTCATTAGCACAGCAACCAATTCCTCTTTTGGATCAATCCAGAAGGTGGTAGCCGCAGCACCGCCCCAACTGAAATTCCCAACAGACTCCAAGATGTTCGGAGGGTTTCTATCTGTAACAATCGCAAAACCGAGTCCAAACCGATTGTTGTGATGCGGATACCGCATCAATTCAACCGTCTTTTTGCCCAATATACGGACACCATCGAGTTCACCACCGTTGAGTAGCATCTGAGAAAACCGCATATAATCTGCAGCGGTTGAAACGAGTCCGCCACCGCCCGATGGGAAAAAGGTGAATTCATCAATCGCAATCGCTGCGCGTTTAGTCCGCTCAAGTCCATTCTCTTTAGTAGGTCTATAGAGTGCAGCAAGCCTGTTCCGCTTCTCTGACGGCACCGAAAATGCGGTGTCTACCATGCCAAGAGGTTCAAAGAGGCGTATTCGGAGAAATTCTTCAAACGGCATGCCAGATACAACCTCTACAAGGTAGCCTAGCACATCAGTAGAGACACCGTAAGTCCACTTCTCACCCGGTTCATGAACGAGTGGAATTTTGCCGAGTTTCACAACCATATCCGCCAAAGTTGAGCTGGGTTCAAGGATCTTTGCCTCCTTATAGCGGGCATCGACAGGTTTATTGCCCCAACCGTAGGTAAACCCCGCAGTATGCATGAGGAGGTGTTTGACGGTTATTTTTCTTTTCGCATCCAAGATTTCAGTCTGGTCCTCATTGTAAACCTTCATGTCCTTAAATTCAGGAATAAACCTGGAGACAGGTGTGCCGAGTTGAAAATGCCCCTCCTCATAGAGCATCATTACTGCAACACTCGTAATCGGTTTCGACATCGAGTAAATGCGGAATATCGTGTCTGCTTCAACCGGTTCGTTATTCTCAACATCTCGCATGCCGATGGTTTCAAAATGGACAATCTTCCCGCGTCTCGCCACAACCGTTAGGAACCCCGGTAGTTGCCCCTTATCGACGTAACCCTGCATGACAGGGCGGATACGCTCAAGTCGTTCGGCAGAGACACCGACTGCCTCTGGCACCGCCATCGGTAGTCCCTGTCCCAAAGCGAGTGTGGTAACACCGAAAAGCAGTAAATATATGTTAGCCAATAATTTTCTCAATCCGTTCTCCTCCTTTCTAAGCCGATTAATTTCTCAACCAACAATTGACTGATAAGTTAGTACACGGAATTGGGCGTGGAATGGTGAATCGGCACCGACCAATTGGGTCATAAAAATACCAATCAACGCCTCCACAGGATCAATCCAAAACGTGGTACTTGCCATGCCGCCCCAACTGCAAGGACCGACAGAACCGAGCGTGTGCGTTTCAGCGACATCTGTGACTACGGCGAACCCAAGCCCGAAACCCGTTCCCGTTCTCCCAGGTGCTAACCAATCTGCTGGAACGTGGCTCATCTTGATGAGTTCAGCAGTTTTTCTCCCGAGCAACCGCACGCCATCGAGTTCACCACCGTTGAGCAACATTTGGCAGAAGCGGAGATAATCCGCAGCGGTCGATTGTAACCCTCCACCACCAGAGTGGAAAAAACTCAGCGGTCCAGTCGCAGCATGGATATTCTCAATCTCCTGAAGCGCACCGTCCTCCCCGAATTCATATACCTTTGAATATCGGTCAGCATCTTCAACCCGCACCGAAAAACCTGTGTCGTTCATACCTAATGGATTAAAAATACGGGTTTTCAAAAACGTCTCAAACGGCATACCGGATACGACACCTACAAGGTAGCCGAGCACATCGGTAGACATGCCATACTTCCATGCAGTACCTGGCTGGTGAAGGAGCGGAATACCTCCGAGCTTTTGTATCATGTTTGCGAGGTTGCCACCGTAGAGATCCGCATCCTCATATCGCTGATCAATCGGGTGATCCTCCCTATCGCTTTCATAGATAAGTCCAGTAGTATGTGTAAGCAGATGTTTTATCGTCACCTCGCGTTCCGCATCAACAACAGCACTGCCATCTTCAGTGTAAACCTTCATGTCCTTGAAAGCCGGAACAAATTCGGAGACGGGTGTGTTGAGTTGAAAATGCCCTTCCTCGTAGAGCATCATCACTGCGACACTCGTAATCGGCTTTGTCATTGAGTAGAGGCGAAAGATGGAGTTGAATTCTATCGGTTTGGCGGCAGCGATATCCTGCATGCCGAACTTCTCAAAATGGACGAGCCTGCCCCCACGCGCGATCATCGTCAATGCACAAGGGATTTTGCCGTTGTCAACATAGCCTTGCATGACAGGGGCAATGCGCGCCAACCGCGCGGTTGACATGCCCATATCTTCAGGGACAGCCCGCGGCAATCCTTCATCTATTGTCATCAAAATCTCCTATAATGTGGCTATCAGCCATCAGCAGTCAGTAGTCAGTGGAGTAACTGTCAGTTTCCATCAAATATCAGCAAAGACGGGGTCTGACTAAACCAAACACTTCTTTACTGATAACTATTATTCAGTCAGTGCCTGATAAGTTAGCACCTTAAATTGATCGTGGGAAGAGGACACGTCACTAATCTGCGTCATGAGCAAACCGATCAACTCCTTTTCAGGGTCAATCCAGAAGATGGTACCGGCAGCACCGCCCCAACTGTAACTTCCTATCGACTCCGGCGTGTCTTTTGGTTCTTTATCATCGGTGTCTCCCGATTCCTTATCATTTACGATGGAAAAACCGAGTCCAAACCAACCATCGTGATGCGGATAGCGCATCAGTTCAACCGTTTTCTTCCCCAATATACGGACACCGTCGAGTTCGCCACCGTTGAGCAACATCTGAGAAAAGCGCATATAGTCTGGAGCAGTGGAGACGAGTCCGCCACCACCCCCTGGAAAGAAACGGATCTCACCACTCGCGAGTTGTGGATCCTTATCAACACGTTCCAGCCTCATTTTTTGCTCTTTATCCCCTTTCATCTCCTTCTTCTCTATAGCATCGTCCTTCTTTTTTTCTTTCTCTTTATCCCCTTTCATCGCCCCTTCTTTGTTAAGTTCATAGAGTGCGGCAAACCTGTCCAACTTCTCTACAGGCACTGAAAATGCGGTGTCTACCATACCGAGCGGTCTAAAGAGCCGCGTTTGGAGGAACTCTTCAAACGGCATCCCCGAAACCACCTCCACGAGGTAGCCGAGTAGATCGGTAGATACGCCATAAGTCCACGCTTCACCCGGTTCGTGGACTAACGGAACAGTACTCAATTTTTTTGCCATATCCGCCAACGTCGTGCCGGGTGCAAAAATGTTCGCCTCCTGAAAGCGTTTATCGGCGGGTTCACCGCCCCAGCCGTATATTATCCCTGCGGTATGCGTGAGCAGGTGTTTAATCGTTACCTCTTTTGTCGCATCCGAGATTTCGTTCTGATCCTCGTTGTAGACCTTCATGTTTTTAAATTCAGGGATGAACTCAGATACCGGCGTGTCCAGTTGAAAATGCCCCTCCTCATAGAGCATCATCACAGCAACACTCGTAATCGGTTTCGACATGGAGTGGATACGAAATATTGTGTCTGCTTCAACAGGCTTGTTATTTTCAATATCTCCCATACCGATGGTTTCAAAATGAACAATCTTCCCGCGTCTCGCCACGACCGTCAGGAACCCCGCTATACGTCCGTCATCGACATAACCCTGCATCACAGGACGGATGCGTTCAAGGCGTTCGGCAGAGACACCGACCTCTTCCGGTACTGCCATTGGAAGACCTTGCCCGAAAGCAAGTGTAGTAACACAAAAAAGCAGTAAATATATGTAGGTTAATAATTTCCGCAATCCGTTCTCCTTTTTTAAACTATATGTAACCTTAAATTGCAGATGTCGCTCCGCTGCGGTTTGTGTTGGTAGGCGAGGTTTCAAACCTCGCCAGCAGCGAAAAGGAGGTGCTTGCTATTTCTCTAAAGATTTTGCTGCTATGATTCGGTTGGATGAAGATTAAATAAATATTTCGGTAATTGTTACAAATCGCGAGCACAGCTCGCTCCTACCAAGAGACTGTTGATGCATTACCGATTTAAATAATTAAACTTCATGAAACCGAATCTACCGGTTCTGAAAAGACTTACGGTACCCGTTTAAGGTATCCCCAGCGCGTTGAGAGTTTCCCACCGGGTTCGACGCTGAGAATTTGCGCTAACCCGACATCCATCGCCTCTTGAATTTCATCTTCAGTTCGTGCGACATTGGAGATGCGTATCTCATCAATGACACCTTTCAATCCATTTGCGTTATTGAGATTCGGTACCCCGATTGTAATTGGATCCGCGCTCTGAAATGTTTGTGCGTTAGGCGCCTCGGTCTCCAATTCGCCATCAACGTAAACGCGTCCCATCTTGCCATCGTAGGTAAAGGCGAGGTGATGCCATTTATTGTCGGTGATATCGGTCGTCCCATCTATACTGAAGGCGCATCCACCATTTGCCCCGATCTGTGCATGCAGAACGCTCTTATCCACATGAACCCAAATACCGTAGTTTCGATTAGTGCAACCCGCCTGCTGTTTGCAGACCATACCTTGCCACTTACCTGTAGCATCTTCCACTTTAACCCACGCTTCAATACTGAGCGTCTCTAATTCCAAATTTTTTGTAGAGTCCACAACAACGTAGCCGCCAGCATCGCCAGGGAACTCCAATCCTGCCCCGAATTTCGCTTTGACCCATTTCGGACTTCCTGCGAATTTGCCATCGTGCCCGTTGCCAGAAGCGTCTTCCGCGATCTTTCCGGCACCTTCTTCAAAGAGCCAGACAGCAACCGTATTTTCATCAACCGCTGCGTGTGTAGATGCACAGATAAACAGAGTCAAAACCGCTATTACAATAAAAATATACTTGATGCTATAGCAAAATTTTGTACCTATGGTGCACATAGTTATCTCCTCCTTTATTGCGGTATCCTACCAAAAAATGAATGTTAAGTCAAGGACTTTGGCGAGGTATTCAACCGTCAACTATCAACAGTCAGGAGTTAGCCGCACACCGTCGGTGTGGTTACAGATTTATGGTTCAGACCCCAGGCCTGGTAGGGTTTTTGCTGGGTGTTTCTGCGGATTTCTTCACAGTTTCCCAACCGCACCATACTTAAAAAAGAAGATTCAAACGTTCAGACAATCCGATAATTTATTTAAAACTAAATCGCTCTGCTCATCAAAGATAAAAATGTTGACACGAGATTATGCATCGCATATAATTTCGCATGTCCACTCGTAGGCATGCAGTGAACGTGTGCGAACGACAAGCGAGATACACAAGGAGGCTGATATGGCAGAACGAATTAAAATGGGATTAGTCGGATGCGGTGGTATGTCAGGTGCTCACATGGGCGGGTATCGCCAACTCTGGTCCAAAGGCATCAAGGATTATGAAATCGTGGCGGCGTGCGACATCGCCGAAGAACGCGCTGAGGAGCGTGCAAATCAGGCACAAGAGTTCCAAGGTGGCACGAAGCCAGCCGTCTATGCAGAACTCGACGAGATGCTGGCGAAACATCCCGATCTGGAGTGTGTTGACATCTGCGCACTTCACAGTGCGCACCACACACTCGCCGTGCCTGCACTGGAGGCAGGGAAGCACGTTATCATCGAAAAGCCGTTCGGTATCACAATGCGGGCATGCAAACTGATGATGGAAGCAGCAGCTCGAAACGACAAGATTATCTCCGTCGCCGAAAACTATCGTCTGGCACGTATCCAACGCACACGCAGCTGGGCAATCGCTCAAGGACGTATCGGCGACCCTCGTATGTTCTTCTGGATAGAGGTCAACGAAGGCTTAGGGAAATGGGGTTGGCGTAACTTCAAAATGGACGCAGGCGGCGGTTGGGCATTAGATGGCGGCGTGCATTTCACCGATCTGATGCGCTACATTCTCGGCATGGAAGCCGAAGAGGTCTATGCCATCAACAAGGCTTACGAACCTTTCCGATACGACAATCCGGCAGAAAGAGAAGGCGGTTATGCCGTTGATGTCGAGGATGCCATGATCGCTACCATCAAGTTTGAACAGGGTGTTACGGCGCAGTGGACCTGGGTCGGTTCAGCCCCCGGGCGAGGCTTCGGTCAACATACCGTTTACGGCAGCGAAGGCGCGCTTGACTGGAATCAAGGATTGGTGCCCCGCGGCGGTGAACCGATTTCCAACGAAGACCTGATGAAAGAATTCACCGATAGCCTCAGCGATTCGGAACGGGAATACTACTTCCCGGGCGGCGTAGAAGATACTGTCGCGATTGAACTGAAATATTTCGCCGATGCAATTCGGACAGGTGGTAAACCGGAAGTAGACGATGTCGAAGGCATGCGATCAGAAGCCATCTGCATGGCAGTCTATGAATCCGGATGGTTCGGTCGCCCAGTAACAATAGAGGAAATCGAAAACTGCGAATTGGAAGGCTACCAGAAGGAAATTAACGATAAGCTGGGCATTGGAACATAGATACATACCTGACAAAAGGTTGGAAGATTGGAAGGTGGGAAGGCAGGAAAGCCCGAAAACCTTCCAGTCTTATGATGGATTAGAATTATGAATCGATTGGAAGGGAAGGCTGCGATCGTTACAGGTGCCGGAAAAAAAGGGGAAGTTGACGGTACCGGCTACGCAACATCAATGCTTTTCGCGAGAGAAGGCGCGAAAGTGCTGTTAGCGGACATCTCCCCTGAGAACGCCAACGCAACACTCGCAGAAATCCAGGCAGAGGGTGGCGAAGCATCGGTATTCATCGGTGACCTCTCCACAGAGGCAGCCTGCGCTGGAATGGTAGAAGCTGCCGTCGAACGTTTTGGTAAAGTGAACGTCCTCTTCAACAACGTTGGACTCGGCGGTTCCGGGACGGTCACACAGGTAGACGAAGAAAAGTGGGACAGGGTGATGGATGTCAACCTCAAGAGCATGGTCATGGCGTGCAAACACGCCGTACCTCGGATGGCTGAGGCAGGCGGTGGCTCAATCATCAACGTCTCATCAATCGACGCGCTGCGTGCAGGCTCATCTCGGAATCTGCCCTACGCCGCTGCGAAGGGCGGGATGATTTCCGCAACAACAGTGATGGCGGTTCATCATGGACGCGACAACATTCGGGTAAATTGTATCGCGCCTGGGCACCTCTACGCTTCGTTTCCGGCACCGTATCTGAGCGAAGCAGAGCGGGAGCGACGCCGTCTCATCGGGCCGCTCGGTACAGAGGGAACCGCATGGGATGTCGCTTGGGCAACCGTTTTTCTCGCCAGTGACGAATCGAAATGGATCTCCGGTGTCACTATTCCGATTGATGCAGGTCTACTCGCCGCAACACCACTCGCCGTTGTACATCAGCTCGATGAATAGGCGTAGCCCACCATAACCGTCAATTTTAGAAAAACAACCGTCTCGGGACCAGGACCGGTAGGTTCGGTTTCCTAACCGAACCATAGGTGTCAATTTAAGGATTTTTTGTAGGAACGTCTCTACAAATGCCGCCCCTACGGGGCTTTATTTTTTTTGATTCCCATTTCTACACAGATACCATCCCTACGGGATTCAAGAGGGTTTTGAACGCTTCAAAGTCTTTGTGTAAAACTCGGTCTGGTAGGCACTGTTTCCAACTGCGCCGGGTTTTAGCCATAAACTTTGTCCACACCAGAACGCCTCTTTAGTCCCGTAGGGACGACATCTGTGTAGCAGCGTTAAAACCAAAGGAGCTAAGCCCCGTAGGGGCGGCATTTGTGGAAAGGCTGTTCCAAAATCCCTCGAAAAATCCCTAAATTGACCCCTATGATACAGTTAGGAAACCGCACCCACCGAATCCAGCAAAACAAAAAAGAAAACGGGCAATGCCCTATTGGGCACTGCCCGTTGTTATCTCAGGGATTATTAAGTGTTACTCTTCATGGATTAGTCACGTGATTGTTTCAATACGCCCCACTGCGTAGCAAGCTTACCTTTAGCGGAAACAAACCCTTTCAAGCGGACTGTCGCCAACGTCTGATGCTCACCCGCGAAGGATACGTCTTCAATCTGGTAATAATAGACGACATTCGGTTTCGCCGTGGTGTCCGTCCAAGTGTAGGTAGTACTTTCCGCTTTTGTACCAGCTCCCGGAATCAGCTGCGCGTTGACGACCTTGAATTCACCCGTCTTCGTTTGACTCCGCAGGATATTGAACCCTGCATTGTCCACCTCAGATTGGGTCGTCCACTGGATGACAATTGCGCCGCTCTCGGTGCGTTCCGGACGGAAGTGTGAGAGTTCAACAGGGAGGGCGTGTCCTGCTCGGAAGCCGGGGCTACCGTAATCGGATACACTGCCGTACCAAGTTTCAAGGCTTCTTCCGTTTCTGGTCACTCTTTTTCTCGATATCCACGAGAAATCGGTGTCTGCTGCGCGGATCCATCCATCTTGCCGGGTGCCATCGCGTTCTGTGCCTCTGCGATACCGACGGAGAATCGAGGTGCGATCATCGTCTTCTGTCCAACCGTCAGGTAATGTCCACGCCGGTTCATCGGCGGTCCGGATTCTCCCATCAAGGTTGCCAACTTCATCGGAGTCGTTCCCCCTTCCATCGACGAGCTTGATATGGAATCCCTCAGTCGGGTTCAAGAAGGGATCTCGCCCAGAGTTCATCCCAAATTCAGCACGGAGTTCTGAGTAGACGCTGAAGACGCGGGTAAGTACGAAGTGATTACTATCAGAATTTCTGCCACTCGATGAGACAATTAGCACTGACTGATTCGGGGAGATAGTTTTTACGTCACCGCTATCCTTAAAATTAATTGTTCCGGACCGGGGTTCTTCACTTGAGCGAGGATCGTTGTAGTTTTTAATAATCAGCTCCCATCCGGTATCAGCATCTAATGCAACGGCTTCGGTCTCAGAACTATTGAAAAGTTCAATCCATTGGATGTCACGTGTGCCACCAGCAGTAGCGAACATGATCTCACTAATCGTCACTTTACCACCGGTAAGTTCTCTGACACTTCCGCGTCTTGGTGCAGTTCCTGTTCCTGGGGGCGTACCGGTTGCAGCAATTTGGAAGGTATGTGCCGGGGAAGGCGTTGCTGCGTTTGGCACCCCGCCCGCGTCTGCTACAGCCCCCGCCTTGATCTGCACGGTCACCGTTGTAGCACCGGAATCAGGAATGAGCGTTGCGACGTAACTGCTCGTAGCAGGGATCGGGCTGAGCACACCGATCGAGGCACCGATGACGCTAATCTCACTGGCAATTAGCGTCGCCCCCGCCTGCAGGGGCTCATCGAAGGCGATAGTTACGCTATACACACCGCCTCCCACGGGTATCGGTGTAATCCTCGCGACAGGTCCGGTTGTATCAACGGTAAACGTGCCTTTTGAAAAGATATACGCCCCGGTAGCAGAAGGTTCCACCGTTACCTGCGTTACACCGGCACCGGGATGAATTGTCACCGTCCAAACCCTTTTTGCGGCATCAGATGTGATACCGTTCGTTGGGATAAATCCGTCAGTAACTTTGATATCAGCTTCTGTCAGTGTAATTGCAGTCGTTGAGGTGAGCGTCACCGTAAACGGAGCATTGCCCCCAATAGATTTATCAGGAGACAGCGTGAGTGGGGGTGCCGCACTCCGAATTATTTCGACTTCTAGTGGAGTCGCCGCGTCACTTGGGGTCGCGTTAACACTATCTCTTACCTGTTGTGGGCTAAGAATAGTGTTGGCGGCTGCCGCTGGTATTCGTATAATGACACTATTGACCCTACCTCCGGCAGTGATTGTTGTCGTGTACACACTGCCTGCAGCGTTGGAATGAACCGCATCCGCTGCTGCTCCGCGTTGAACAGAATTCTCATTCACATCAAAAGCAAACAATTCAATATCAGTAGCATCAAAGCCAGTTACTGGAGTCGGCATAGGCGGATTGCTGCCATCCCCAAACGTAATGGTTAACTCAAAAGAAACAGATTCGGCTCTGATGCCGTATACTTGGATACCTTCTGTGTCCGCGGTATCTGGGTCAGCTGTTAACTCATCTGGCACTGACAGGACTGGTGTCACAGCTTCAGTTGCGGGTGTTGCAACGAAGGCAAGCCCAGCAACGAATAACACCACCAAAACCAACGGATATCTCAATTTATTAAAGAACATTCGTCATCTTCCTCCTTCAGACAAATTCAAGCTCAGGAATATATTTTAACTTTTGATCTGGCCGACCTTTTTTCTTAGATGTAACTTTCAAAAAATGCCCAAGCAAAACACCGCGAATTTTTAAAATTTTCTTCCTAACAAAATAACGTCATTTTCCTCAAGGACGTTACAAAAAAGTGCTATAAACAAACGGGGATAAAGCGGAAGATCGAGCGTGGTGTGTCTTGTCTGAATTACGCGTTACTGCAGGTTTCACAGAGGTTGCGGATTCTAAGGGTGTATAAATATTTTGGCAGCGTCCCCGAGAGGTACCCTAAGACATAGCACTCCGCTGGAGTGCTGTGTTTTTGGCATTCCGATGCCTGTCTATAGACATATCACGCCTCTGGCGTGAGGAGACCCTTGACCTGTCAAGAGGGATTCCTCTTTGCTCCAGCGGAGCAATATATCTATAGACAAGAAACGGAACCCTCTCACACTCCAGCGGAGTGCTATGTCAGAACCACGTAGAAGATGCTTTGATCTATTTGGTGTCAAAAACCTCACACACCCTCAATCGAATTTCACGGACTCTATAAACACAACATCCCTAATGGGGCCAAGCTCCAAGCATCAACAAGTGCCTGTTGTATAGGGTAGGAGAAGATAGTTTAGTTCGGTATTAATTCGGGAGAGTCCATAAAAAATCACGAGGCGAGGATACAATCCTCGCCAGCAGGCATTTGGGAGACCTCTGCATCCCTACGGATTTCAGAGGAAATAGACATTAGAACTGGGCGGGGAAGTTTCCACGGGCGGCATCCATGATTTCGCCTGTAATCTCGTCATGTCCGTTTTCTTTCGCAAAACTCTCAATCCCCATCTTCGCCATAGGACGAACAAACGCCGGAATCCGTTCCAAACGTTCAAGTGCCTCCGCCGACCAGACGGGACCCGTTGGTTCGGTCGGTTCAGAAGTTTCCTGAAACGCCTCGGAGATAACGCCAGTAAAGGGGCACTTACCACCCTCAGCGGTTTCACCTGAACCCGTCTCTGGAGAAACCTCATTAGGCATCACATTGTCTTTCGCTGTTTCCAGCTGTGAACGCACCAGCTGCATCGGCTGCGCTGCTTCGTTGTTACCACCGAGTTTGAGATCCAAAGACTTCAGCATCTGGGTCTCCGACGGATTGAGGTACATGGCGATCTCTGTGAAGCAGTCAGGGCATTCAAAAAGTGCTGTCACAGAGCCTTGTTCCGGACGGGTAACGTCTTTAAACTTCATCGCCGTATCACAGTCTATGCACAGGAACTTCATTTTTTCTCCTTTAGTTCTCAAAAAACGCTTGAATCTTTTCACCAACTTGCATGAGTGCTGCGCTTGCTGGCGTATCTGGATATTCGTCAATATAAGGGGTTCCGGTGTCACTACAACGTGCAAGTCTCGGATCAAAAGGGATACTACCGAGGATGACCTGTTGGAACGCAGCGTCCAGTGTCTCATCAGCGGAAAAGAGCGGCTCCTCTTCGCCGCAGTGTTGACAGACATAGAAAGCCATATTCTCGACAACACCGATGATTGGGACCTTGAGCACATCTCTCGCCAAGGTTATCGATTTTTTGACGACCAGCTGCGATACCTCAGACGGAATTGTCACAACGACTACACCACCGAGGTTCGGGATGAGCTCCGCCACATTTGGAAGTCGATCACTGCCGGGTGGCAGATCAAGCAGGAGGTAATCCAACTCGCCCCATTCGGTGTCAGCGATAAACTCTCGGAGCGCGCCGACCTCCATTGTGCTACGCCATGTGAACGCGTCCTTTTGGGTATACGCGTTCCAGAGCACCGGCGCATCGTCTTCCGCCAAGAGTAAGTCCATAGAGATAAGCTTGGTGCCGAGTACCGTAACCGCAGGCTTAACACCAGCAGATATGTACTCCAGCGTCGCGTTTCGGACTCCCATCATCTTGGCAAGCGTCGGTCCGTTGATGTCAGCGTCCACAACCCCGACAGTGTTACCTTTCAGCGTGAGGGCAGTAGCGAGATTAGCCGTGAGGACACTCTTGCCGACCCCACCTTTCCCACTCATAACGGCAACAGTATGTTTGACGGAGGCAAGCCGTTTCTGAACCCGGTCCGCTTGCGCTGTGACCTGCCCAATAATGTTGGAGCCAGCATCGTTCGGCAGTTCTTTGTAAGTTTTCATTTCTTGCCGATCGCATAGAGTGCTTGGTAGCTGCGCAAATAGAGTACCCCGTTTGAGATAGCAGGAGATGCAGCGATGACCTCCCCTAACGAATTGCTGGCGACGATTTCAAACGCACGTCCCGTTTTTACAACGTTGACAATGCCGTCACGAGACGTTAGATAGATGTGTCCGTTCGCATACACAGGCGAGGCACGATGTCGGTGTCGATGCGTCCGCTCGCGATAGAGTTGTTCTCCAGTCTCGGCATCAAGACATATCAGATCACCCCGCTCTCGACAGAGATAAACCAAGCCATCCTGAATAACCGGGGAGGGAACATCCGGTGTCCCCTGTCGAAGTTTCCAAAGTTGCCATTTGCTATCAGTTATATCGCCTTTTGCAGCGGGATCAATGCCCAAAACAGGTCCGTTTTTCGCCGACGGAACGACGATAAGCCCCTCTGTCGCAACCGGAGAAGCGACGAACCGAAGGGACGGATTATACCCCATCACCGGATTCAAACCGCCACATCGCCAGATTTCGCTACCATCTTCAAGACTGTGGGCAGTGACATAATCCGCACCGTGGACAACAAGGTATTCACGTTCCGCATCGCGATAGAGAATCGGAGAGGTATAAGCCTGTTCACATTCATCGGTCGCATCACTTTCGCGCTTATGTTTCCAAATCTCTTTGCCCGTCATTTTGTCGAGAGCCAGCACAAGCCATGCATTACTATGGATGAGGTGAATGTAAAGTCGGTCCTTGTCAACCAGCGGTGTCGTAGACATAACGAAATAGAGGTTGAAGCTACCGTAACGCTCAGCGAGATTGGTATGCCAGACCTGATTTCCATCGAAATCGTAGCAGACAAGGTCCCCAGTTCCAAGGAATGCCCAGACATGCTCCCCATCAGTTACTGGCGAGGGTGCAGCAGAATTGCCTTCACCGCCGCGGACGCTTCGGTTACCATGCCCTACAGTCTGTTTCCAAAGTTCTTCACCCTCAGTGCTAATGCACATCAGAACGAGGGCATTCCCCTCAGCCGAAGTGAGAAAAATCTTGTCTTCCCAGATAACAGGGGTAGAGGCAGCCTCACCGGGGAGCGGTAAACGCCACTTAACATTTTCAGTTTGACTCCACTGGATAGGTACATCGGTCTCGTGGCTGATGCCGTCGTTGTTTGGGCCGCGCCACTGGTGCCAATTTTCAGCAGACAAAGACCCCACAAGGATAAACACCCCAAGTAGCAGTGTTAGTGTATTTCTTAGTATATATTTCATGGTGATCCCTCCTCGATAAAATCTACTCAAATACGGAATCGCTTTCGGCTTTCAGCGTTTGGTTGGAAGATTGGAAGACTGGAAGATTCTTTTTTCCCTTCCTCCCTTCTATCCTTCCCACCTTCCATTCCAATTTCTTGCTGACTGCTGATTGCTGACCGCCGCCTGTTATCCTTCAACGGTTCTCATCCGTCCACAATCCTCGATCATGTCCATTCCACTCGTAAGGAACTATTTTCGACAAGTCGCCGACGCTATATTCCAAAAATTCATGTCCCGCCTCTACAACATACCCTTCGTTTGTGAAAATAGGAAACTCCAGTTCGGCAAGAGAATCAAAAGGTTCGATTTCCAGCCATACATCAAGCTTACCTTCCACCGTCTTATAAAACAAATCCGCGGAATGGCTTTCACGTTTCAGAATCATGATAGTCCCGGACTGCTGAACCTCACCATTAGATGAACGCACCTTCACGCCAACGACAAGATTATTCGGCGGGGGCGGATCTGACTGCACCTTAAACCATAAACCTCGATGTGAACCTTCTGCAACGCCCTCATTTGGACCGAGAATTTGGAATGTGACCGCTGGAATATCACTCATTATTTACCTCTCCGTTTTAATTACTCAATCAACAATTGCAGCTATCTAAACATCAATACCAAAAATGAGGACAGGGATATCAATATCAGCGACTCCCCGCTGTTCTAAATCCCACACGAATTGCTCAAAATATGAGACACCGGTAGACATATCATCAGCAAAAGATTTCACTGGGACAATCTCAACGCCAGCATCAATGTAGCCCAAGTTGCGAAAAATAGTCATTTTTGCACACACATTGTAGACCATAAATGCGTATTTTCCAAACTGAACCTCCACTCCAAGACGTTCTTTCAGAAAGTCCATTTCTCGGTATGCCGGACGCATTTGTTTAGGTGAATATCCAGAACTGTAGTAGTCTGTTGAATAGTGACACGTTACACGTTTCTTCTGCCATCCTTTGGATCCAAAACCTTGGGCAAAAGAGCGATTAAGGTCGGGAGGACTATACAACTTTTTGCCCGGCATCGTGAGTTCTTTGCTTTCTTTAATTTTGTAGAGCGAGGCATCAACAACAGCAATAATATCCTTCACCTCTTGTAACAGGTACGGGTGTGTCTTTTGAATGGAATACCCATTGTTGAATGAGTACTCGGCAGCAATAATCATGATTATTCGACTTTCTCAATCTATTTCCATTCCAAAGGCATCTGTGCCGCACTTTCTTTTTCCGTTGGTTTGTGAATAGGTTTTCCCAAGGGGCGAAGAGGTAATGTTCCCTGTGCAAATTTCTGTAGTCTCTCACGAGTAATAGCCACATACTTTGAATCTTGTTCAGCAGCGATCGCTTTTCGATTATACTGCAAGGCAGCAATGATAGTTGATCCAACACCACAATATGGGTCTAAAACAATCCCTTCAGGTTCTGTAAGTGCTAAGACGCATCGCTGGACCAACTCGACGGGAAACTGGCAAGGGTGCTCGGTTTTCTCTGGATGGTTCGCTTTTACGTTTGGAATATCCCAAACTTCATCTTCCCAATCCTGTTTAACCACATCCCAAATATCAGACGGATTTTTGCCAAGCGGGTTTCCTGAAAGTTGACCGCGTTTCGGCCCTTTGAAATGTCGCTTGCCTGGGTATTTTGCGGGAACGCGTACCGGATCAAGATTGAAAACATATTCGTCATTCTTCGTAAACCACAAAATAGTTTCATATCGACCTGAGAACCGCTTTGTGCAGTGCAATCCGTGATTAAACCGCCAGATGATGCGATTCCGCAATTTTAATCCAAAACGTTTGAAAATCTCATAAAAGTAAATATCAAGCGGAAATACCTCCCCCTTCTGGACGTAATTTCCAACCTGCCAACAGAGACTTCCAGTCGCAGCAAGCACTCGTTCTATTTCCGCAATTACAGGCTCCATATCTTTTAGATATGACGCTAAGGATGTTTTTTTCTCGTATTTTTTGCCTATGTTGTACGGGGGAGATGTGATGACTAAATCCACCGAACTTGACGGAACGCCCTTTAGCAGCTCGCTACAATCCCCATTAAACAGGACAACGTCCACATCGGTGTTATAGGTATTTGAAACCGTAATCTGACGTGGTGTGTCGAAAATACCCGTCTCAACTTCAACTGTTTCAACGTGAGAATCTTGGGATCCCATGTAAATCTCCCAAAACAGAAAAAGAGAGTCGCCAGTTATGGAGGTTGGTGACTCTCTGGAGTCATAACACTATTTTTCGGATGGCTTTTTTCGCGATGCCGGTGGTGGTTCCGTGAATGGTTCGCCTCGCGCCTCGGCTTGCTTTCTACGTTGATCCCAATCTTCGATCTCTTTGTAGACCTCATCTTTCGCCTTAACGATAAGTCGTTCTTCTCTCTTGAGGGTATCTCTGATACGTTGAAACATGATGTCTATTCCTTGATCGTTTGTCTTTGTTTTCATCTTGCACAAGGAGTCTTCTTTTGGACTTTTTCTTTTCGGACCTTCACGTAGCAGATATACAAAAGGATACCATATCCTACACAAAAATTCAAGGAAAATTACTCAATATAGATTAACAAGTGATTTAGAGAATATCAGTCCTGATTCGGCTGCTGATAATATTCACCAAGCACCTCATTGGCGAGACTTCTGCCATCCTCAATGACCCGTGCGGCGAAATCGAGCGTAACTTGGGTGATATTGTTCTCCTGTGCGCGCTGTTCAATCCGGGTTTGGGTGATATTCCGCATGAACCCAGCAGGAACTAAATTCAAACGTTCGATCGCCTCTTCTGTCCACTGTACGGGGCTTTCAAAACCTTGAACGGCTTCAGCGTTTTGGGAGTCAGGAGCCTGTGCCTGCACCTCCCTAAGTTCCGGTGCATCTTCACGAACCGCAGCCGCTTCACCCATGCTGTCGTTGATAATCTCTGTTGCGAAGGCATTCGTGATAGTGCCAATCTTTTGGGAACGTGCGGACTTCTCAATTCGTGCCTTGACGTTTCGACGCATATAACCGCGCGGAACACGCCGCAGTGCCTTTTTGGATTCCTCTGACCATTGGAGTCGCACCCCGTCGAATGTCTCTTCTTCTTCCGCACCGCCTTCGTCTACAGCGATGTGATCCAACGAATTTTTATCCACCATCTGGAACCGTTCCGGCTCCGAACTACAGACGGGACACTGAACAGGCTGCTGATTGTGTGCGGCATAACCACACTCGCCGCAGATGTATGTTTGTACGGCATCTGACTCCAGCACCTTCTGCTCCGCGATCTCTTTCGCGACGCGCGTCAGCTTTTCAGAAGCACGTTGCGGCATAATCGCTTCCATCGCCATGTCAATGACGCTCTCTGTAATGACGGAATGACCACGCTCAATCGCAAACCGATGAACGGCTGTCTTGGCGATACCGCGCACGAGAGGCGGGGCTTTTTCCATTCTATCCAACGCTTCCTGAGTCCAGACAAGTGTCTCTTCTGCCTTTACATCAATCTGTGGGAAGTAACGCTGGCTCGATAAGAGAACATTGCAAGGGGCAAGGCGCAACAGGTTCTCGGCAGTGCTACCGATGTCCGTATCCTGTTCACTGTGAACGCCAATTCTGCCTAAAACGAGGAGCCAAGGATTTGTTTTTCGGGTGTATTGTAGGATCTTTTCATAGCCTTTTCCATCGAGCAGTGTAATTTTTAGTGCGTAGTCGTGTTCCTCTTTGGCAATAGAGCGTGCAACCTCTAAGTGTGATTGATAAATTTTCGCCAATCCTGTGTCAATCACTTCCTCGTGGAGCTGTTCCTGCTCTTTAAATCTGAAGGTCCTCGCGGCGCGTTCTGTCAGCACATTCACAACGGAATTGAAGACAATGTAGTGGAGATACGGATCGTAGACCCCGACGGCTTCGACCTGTTTGTTGAACTTACGTCCGAGTTGGATCGCCGTTTTCAACCCGGAAAAAGATTCAGGACTTCCATCAATTCCGACGAGGATATTTCCGTCATGTTCCTCAATCGGATCGAGGTCTCGGACGACGAGCGTATCCGTATGGATACGACGGACAACGCGTTCACAGACACCACCGATGAGGCTATCCTTGACAGCACCCATGCCGAGTGCCCCCATAATCACCAGATCGTAGTCGTTTTCCTCAATATCCTCAACGAGTTTTATGTAGTGCTTGCCCTCCGGCATTTTCGCTTCAAACGGGATGTTAAACTCGGTGCACTTCTCCTTCATAACCTCCAGATAGGAATCGGAGATCAGTTGCAGTCCCATCGTAATAAGGGTATCGTGGATGCGGCGTTGCTTTTCAAGTTCGACCTCATCCTGATACTCCTCTGGTAGGGTGTATTCCATCTGCTTAAAGCGGACATCGTGCATCTTTGCGGCATAGACGTGCGAACCGACCAATTGGGACCCGAACTGCCTCGCGAACGCGACCGCTAAGGCGATACTCGCATCCGAGTAGTCCGAATTGTCAACGGGTACATAAATCTTTTTGATCATTTTTTAATTTTCCTTGCGTGAGAACAACGTAGGTTTCGTATTTCACGCGCCTTCCCCAAGAGTCGCCCTCCGCTACGTTACGGGCTACGGTTTCGGTCTTTCGGGTTAGGGCACCCAACCTTTATCTCTACAGTTCATCCTGTTCATCCGGTTTGTAGCGAACCCCCAGAAAACCGCCAAGTATATGCGCAATCAGTGTCGCTGGCCATAAGTAAACCATTGCTGTTTGCCAGCCCCAGCCGAGCACAAAACGCCGCACAACGATGTTAATAACGATCGGAATATAGAGGCACCTACTCCACGGACGGCTGAATCTCTTAAACCGCCCACGAAAAAACCCGAATGCGAAGTGAATCACAAAAGCCACGACGGAGATTAAGAGGTTCGGATCTTTCATTGCTTGAGAAGCGCGTTAACATCCCGCCGTAGACGCAGCAGCGCGGGTTTACTCCGACTATCGTAGTAACCGTAGATGTTTCCATCCGGTGCAACAAGAACAAACCGTGTGCTATGAAGTAATTCAGTACCTTTGTGTCCCGCGGCTAAACTGAACCCCTCTTCAGCTAACTGATAGATATGCCCCTTGTCCCCAGTAAGAAAGTGCCAACGTCTTTCGTCAGCACCATAAGCCTTCGCATAGCGTGAAAGTACAGCCGACGTATCCCGTTCCGGATCCACAGAAAAAGAAACGAAATAGACCGGATCTGCGACAAATTCGGATTGAAGGCGTGCCATCTCCTGCGTCATCGCCGGACAAATCGTCGGGCAGTTAGTAAAGATAAAGTCCGCCACCCAGATTTTGCCCTTCATATCCGACAGTCCTAACATCTGTCCCCGCTGGTCAGTTAGACTGAAATCCGGCACACTGACAACGGCACTTTTAGAAACTGGCACCTCCGATTTGGTGTCAAACACCGACCATAAATTGATACCCGCGATGCCAACAATGATAACACCCAGCACCACCCAAATCAGAGTGCTTTTATCAAGTCGCCGTTCAGCCTTGTTAGAACTGTCGTTCTGTGCTTCCATGTTTGCGAACCTACACTGTAGGGGTAGTGCCTCGTGCCTACCCTTACTGTAGGGGTAATGCCTCGTGCTTACCCTTTGTAATGCCTCGTGCCTACCCTTACTGTAGGGGTAATGCCTCGTGCTTACCCTTTTTAGTGAACCGACGTATCAACAACTTCTGCCGGTTTCTCTATCCCTTCGTGCCGCGTATCTGATGTGAGGTCGGGCATCAGCGCAAACACGAGAAGAACACAGATAAGAAAAGGCGTTATCACAATAATCGCCAACGTTTTCCTTTCAAACTTTAGATGCATGAAATAGTTAGCGACCAAGATAGCTTTCCCACAAGCAAGACCGATTAGGAGTATCGCTTTCAAGACGGTCGAGTAGTCCGGTATCGCCACAGCAATCTCAACAATGGTTAGCCCTGCAAGCCACCAAAAAATATTCATATATTTTGGATGCTCTTTGTGCCCGTTTCCTGCCATTTTCATATCCTCCTACAGTAGATAGATGAAGGTGAAGACCATAATCCAGATAAGGTCAACGAAATGCCAATAGAGTCCAACGATCTCTACCTCATGGTTAAACTCAGCCGTATATCTACCACGCAAGCCATGTATTAAGATAACAATGAGATAGATAACACCACCGGTCACGTGCATCCCGTGGAAACCTGTGATGGCATAGAACATGGGACCAAAAAGCGTCGAACCGCTAATCGCTGCACCTGATAACCCGTGGTCGGGAATACCGGTAAGCGTCAATCCGTGGGTAATCAGATGATACCATTCATAAGCCTGCAATCCAAGGAAAATGACTCCCCCAGCAATTGTCAACCCTAAAAACGTGCACATGCGTGAAACATTGCCGTTTTGAATCGATTCCAGTGCTTTCACCATCGTGACGCTACTGCATATCAACAGGAACGTCATTGCTGCGGTTAGGTTGATGCCGAGAATCTCGTCTGGCGGCACCCAACCGATTACACCTGCCCCTGCCCGGACAGCAGCATAAGCCGCCAACAACGCCCCAAACGACATGGTATCCCCGACGAGGAAAATCCACATGCCAAGCTTACCGAGACTGTCTGGCGTAAGCGAAGGTTCATATACATCTTCAATATGATCCGAAGTGGTAGCGTGTTCCACTATATTTAAACTCCTTTCTGTCTACAAGTAGGTGCGGTTTGAAACCGCACTTACCGATGAAGTGCGTAAGTTCTATTAGTTATCAGTTTGCCTCGCAGTGAGAGCTATCGGTTAAGGTGATTTCTGATGCGTAGAAATTCTTTCTTTAACTGACCACCGATAACCGATAACCGATAACCATTCCATTGTAAAAAAATCGTACCGCCGATGATACCGAAAACAGTAAAGGGCATCGCTATCATAAACAGGATACTCCAATTAAAACCTTTACCGATCGGGTCATCAAGTGTTTTACAAGCGGGACACGCTTCAAGATATGTCGGTACCATGAGCATGACAAATATCAAAACGAAAGCCCACCAAAAAAATCTATACATCCCAACAGTTCCTTCCACAATTTTCAGGTTCACGAGAGATACACTAAAACGTAGAGAATTGGCCAGAGCGCGACAACAAAAATCCAATAGATTGTACAGGTATCAACGCCGACGTAACGCGCAGCGGAGAAACGTCCTTTCAACGCCATCCCAAAAACGATGAACAACCATATAACAGCACTCAACACATGAACCGCATGGCACCCAATCAGTACGTAAAAGATGCCACCGTAGACCCCAGACTGAAGCGTAAGCCCCTTACGAATCAGCTGCACCCACTCGCTCCCCTGTATTCCAAGGAAGAGAAGTCCAAGGACCCCCGTGAGCAGAAGCCATTTGTGGAGCTGCTTCACCAAATCCTTCTGAATCGCACGGCGCGCTTGAAACATCGTGTAACCGCTCAATAGCAGCAGTGCCGTATTGATGCCAGTCACTGCACGCGGCAACTCAATCCCGATATGTGATGGCGGGGGCCAAGTAACGTTTCCAACCCGAAACACGAGAAATGTCCCGATCAAACCTGAAAATAGCATCGTCTCCGCACCGAGTAAGATTAAGATTCCCAAGCGTGCGTTGCTCAAAGGTGATCGGGTGGACTCGTGTATTTCAGAGTTATTCTGGGTTTCCATCATTGACGCTTTCTGTTTCTCAAAATCCGAAGAACAATCTCAACGACCGCCACGATAATTAGTAACAATCCGATAATACCCAAAACAGGGACGATAAGACTGCCGACAACACTCTCAACAGACTTAGGTGCTTTGCTGCCTGTAACAATCGCTGCCGTTACGATGGCAAACAATCCGGCAAACAGTAGACACAAGACAAGTCCAAGACGGCGATTTCGCTTACGATCCTCCAGCGTATTCATGAACGCTCCAATGGGTCGGGTCCAAAACGGTTCCGACCGTAAGTTCCTCTAAGACAACCCAATTCGACAAATGCCCAAATAGCACCAATCCCTAAATTTTATCCAACGCCATGGTAATGAACACCAACGGCAAATAAAGCAACGAAGCGTATAAGAGATAGCGTGCCGCCTTCACCGAGCGCGCACGAGCCAAATAGATACCGACTGCCAAAAACCCTGCACCTGCCAGCAGTGCTGTAAAGAAATAGATACTACCGGCAATGTTATACAGTGCAGGCAACAAGCCAACCCCAAGGAGTGCGACGCAATTAATCACAATTTGACGACATGTACTCGCACCGTCTGGATGAATAACCGGTAACAGACGGAAACCCGCTTTCGCGTAATCTTCGCGATAGATATAGGCTATTGCGAGTGAGTGAGGTATCTGCCACAAAAAGAGTATCGTAAATAACACCCACGCTTCACCTGTCAGCGAACCTCTTGCCGCAACCCATCCAACGACAGGTGGAAGCGCCCCCGGCACCGCACCGATGAGGGTACACAACGAAGTCTTCCGCTTAAGCGGCGTATAGAGAAACAGATAACTGACGACTATCAGCGAAATAACAAACCCGCTTAGCACATTGACCATAAACGTCAGATACAACATTCCGCCCCCTGTAAGCACAGCACCAACGAGGAGTGCCTCCAACGGATTCATTCTGCCATCAGGCAAGGGTCTTTCCTGCGTCCGTTTCATCTGTGCGTCTACATCGCGTTCCAAGTATTGGTTGAGACCTAATACACCCGCTGCTGTCAACCCCGCGCCGATAAGTGTATGCAGGCATCGGAGCCAATCCACGGTCTGGGCACCGAGATAAAAACCCGCCGCAGTTGTAATGAGTATCATCACAACCAATCGCGGTTTGACAAGTTCGACATAATCAGCAGCGCGATGCACAAAAACCGTCTGCTTCGACGGTGGGTTTACCGCGTCTGTGTTGTCTGGTAAGGTTGCAGTTGTTGAACGCATTTTTTACACTATTAAATCTGGTGACCGTTCCATTGGTTCGTAGTAGGGTAATTTATTGCCCACTGTATGCACCTTCAGAACGTGCGATGAATCGCACTACTACAAACGTCCTCAGGGTGCCTGTCTCATTCTGTGACTAACACATCACTCACGGGTGCCTCAACAGCTACCGATGCATCAGTAAACCGGTAGATTTTTAAAGTAAGCACAAAACTACTTACTAACATGAGGGCACCGACCGCAACGTGCGCTGTGGTAATTGTCACTGTGAGCGCGGTTGCGAATGTTTCTCCGAAAGCGGTCAGTTTCGCGAAAAACGCCCCTGTGCCGAGCATCAACTGAACAGCAAGCAGCCCCAACAACAAGAATGCCGTTGACGGAGCAATCCTCTGTGTTTCATCGTCTGTCCCAAGGATACGTCTCGCCAACAAAAAGATATGCAGCGCAACCAAAAAGGCAAAAAGAAGATGCGCATCAAGCCTACTGCCGGTATGCCGTAAAATCGCGCCAAAGATGAGCTGCAGATAAATAAGACACGTCGTAATCAGACTTAACCGCCGCAGCTTCTGTGCTTCAAGATGGCTATCGGCTTTCGGCTTTCGGCTACCATCGTTGTAGTTGTTAGAAACGATTTCGGACTCCACAAAACCTTCTTGCTGATGGCTGACGGCTGACGACTGACTCCCGTTTTGCCACCAATCACGAGAGGTGAACCAAGCAATCCCACAGAGCAGTGCAAAAAACGCCTGCGCCAGACAGGCATGCACGATCGCGAAGTTGCGGTTAATCTGCGTAACCCGAAGTCCACCAAGAACACCCTGAACAATAACAGCGACAAGTGCAATGAGTCCAAGCCATTTCAACCACTTACGGGAATCTCTCACCAAAGCGAAGATAAAGAGACCGACTGTCAAGAGTCCAACAAGAGATCCCATAAGCCGATGGCTATGCTCATATAGGATACCGCCTACCATCTCCGACAACGGATAGAGAAACATGTTATACCCGAAGGTCGTTGGCCAATCGGGCACAGCCAATCCGGACTCCGTACTCGTGACAATTCCACCGATGACAATCAACAAGAATGTCACACCTGCAGTGAGGCGTGCCGTTCTGTGCAGCCATGGGCTATAATTGGGTGGAAGGTTGGAAGATTGGAAGATGGGGTGTCCCCCCTTCTTCTCTTCCATCCTTCCAATCTTCTCTTCCATCCTTCCATCTACCTCTGTTAATCGCCGCTTGTCGCGGGGGCGTGTTCAGGTTCTGCCTGCGGAATCCAATCCGATTCCTCACCAGGTACACTATATTCATAAGGACCCCGGTAAACAGTCGGGATTTGACCGAAATTGCCGTGCGGCACCGGTGTAGGTGCCTCCCACTCCAACGTATTTACATGCCAAGGGTTTTTCTCGGCGACTTTGCCGCGGTACATACTCCAGAAGAAGTTAAAGACCAGTATCAATTGTGCGAAGCCGAGGGTAAACGCACTCATCGTAATAAAGATGTTCATACCCTCAAACTGCTGCAAAAATTCATACTGCATCGGGTTGGAGATTCGCCGCATGTGTCCGCCTACACCGAGAATATGCATCGGGAAGAAGGTGCAGTTGAAAGCGATGAACGTCAACCAAAAATGAATCTTCGAGAGTACATCGTTCATGTGGCGACCATACATCTTCGGAAACCAGAAGATGATGCCACCGAACATAGCGAACAGACTTCCACCGAACACAACATAGTGGATGTGTGCGACAATGTAATAGGTATCGTGGATGAAGATGTCCACCGGCGTATTTGCCATATAGATACCGCTGAGTCCACCAATCACAAACATCGAAACAAAAGCAATCGCGTGAAGCATCGGCGTTGTAAATCGGATTGAACCGCGGAACATTGTCCCAAGCCAGTTAAACGTCTTGATGGCTGATGGCACCGCAATGAGCATCGTTGTCGTCATGAATATAGAACCGAGACCGGGCTGCATGCCACTCTGGAACATGTGGTGTCCCCAGACGATCCAACCCAAAAACGCGATGGCGATCATGGCGTAAACCATAGAACGGTATCCGAAGATCGGTTTCCGTGAAAAGACAGCCACCAATTCGGAGGCAATGCCCATCCCCGGCAAGATAAGGATATAGACTTCAGGGTGTCCAAAGAACCAGAAGAGATGTTGCCACAAGAGCGGATCACCGCCACCTTCCGCCGTAGCGGTAAAGAAAGTTGTTCCCGCAAGCCTATCAAAGATGAGAAGCGCGAGTGCCGAAGAAAGCACAGGGAACGCAAGTAGCAAGAGAATCGCAACAATGAAAAGCGACCAAATGACTAACGGCAGTCGGAAAAACGTCATTCCGGGCGCACGCATATTGATAATCGTGGTGATATAGTTAATAGACCCCACCAAGGAGGAAAATCCTTGAATCAGCAGACTAATTGCCCAAAGGTTTTGCCCCCAGTCAACACCTGTCCACTGCGGGTCAGAAGAGAGAGGCGCGTAGCCTGTCCATCCAGCAGCTGCGTGTCCGCCGGGGACAAAGAACCCGACTGTCATGATAATCGCAGCGAGGACTGCAAGCCAAAAGGAGAGCATGTTCAGGATAGGAAACGCCATGTCCCGTGTACCGATCATCAACGGAATTAGGAAATTTCCGAAGGCACCCACCAAGATAGGGACCACGACGAAGAACACCATAATAGTGGCATGCATCGTGAACAGCATGTTGTAAAATGCTGGCTCGACGACCCCACTCGGCATATTGACTTCAAGCCATTCCTCTTTTTCAGATTCATAAATCCGTTCCCACATCCTATCAGCACCGGTGACAACTTCACCTTCGTCCAGATACTGTTGCGATGCGCCGATGATGGGTAATGGTCTTTCGGGATAGGCGAGTTGCCATCTAAAGAGGAGCGCAAGCCCGCCACCGAGGAAGAGCATAATCAGTCCGTAGATGAGGAACTGCTTACCGATCATCTTGTGGTCAAGTGAAAAGATGTATTTGCGAATAAAACTTTCTTCATGATGTGACGAATGTTCGTTATCGTGCATTGTTATAGTCCTCCTTCCGCCTACTGAGGCCATCTTTCTTGTACCCAGGCATCATAGTCATCTTGGGCATGCACATTGAGGAACCCGAGCATTCCGGAGTGTCCAAATCCACACAATTCGGCACACGGAATTTCATAACGACCTGCCTTTGTTGCCTCAAACCAGACATCGATAAATCGGTTGGGCAAAGCATCCTGTTTGAGCCGTAACTGTGGCACGAAGAAACTGTGGATGACATCCTCAGCGGTTAAGCGGATATGCACGACCGCGTTGATCGGCACATGCAATTCGTTTTCTAAGTCCAAGTCATCATCTGTCCCGAACTCGTTATCGGGACCGGGATACGTCATATCCCAGTTAAACTGCTTTCCACTGACCTGGACAACAACATCTGGATTCTCAGGAAATTGTGTAGGCGACTTAATATTATTCCACTGCGGGTAACTGAACATCGCGAGCACAAAGACAATCACCGTTGTAACGGCTGTCCAAACAATTTCCAGCGTTGTGCTTCCTTCAATGTAAGCCGCTCTCTTGCCTTCCTGATGCCGATATTTAATCAAGAAAACAATGAGGGTTCCCATTACAAGGACGAACACAATAAGGGTAAGCCAATAGATAGCGTGAAAGAGGTTATCAACGCCTTGCCCAAACGTTGATACGTTCTCTGGTAGCCATTGAAGCATCCAGTCCTCCTTAATAATGCGCTCCGCTTGTTGAAAAGCGAAAGGCGCGTAAGATTTTCGTTCCTAACAAGTCTAATTCGTTTGTGCAGACGCTGTGAAAGTTGCCGCCACGTAAGTCAATACACAAAATAGACCGGTAATCAGCATCGAGAGTGTCCACGGGGGTCCCTCGCCAACTGCTGTAGCTGTGTTAAGATAGAGACTCTGCCGAAAAGCAGCGAGTCCGTATGTTAACGGATTCAGTTTCATTGTCCATGCTAACCAACCAGGTACGCCTATACTCGGAAAAAACGCACCGGAGAGAAGCCAAATCGGAATCAACAGGAGATTCATAATCGCATGAAACCCCTGGGTTGAATCCATCCGCCACGCGATGAGTAGTCCGAGATTTGTCAAGCCAAACGCCAAAAGTGCCATCACACCGAGCGTGAGAAAGAGCGATGCTACACTGAATCGAATGCCGGTCATCGGTGCGAGGAGTAACAACAACACGCCTTGTAAAAGTGCTAACGTGGTTCCACCTAACGCTTGCGCGAGCACAAGCTGCCACCTCGGTACAGGCGCGACGAGTACGCCTTGCAAGAAACCTTCACGCCGGTCGTTCACCACAGAAATTGTAGCGAAAATAGACGTAAAAAGCAAGACTAAAACGACGATACCGGGATAAAAATACGCAATATAACTAAGTCCATCTACCTCACCAGAAGGTTGAAAAGAGGCACTCAAACCACTTCCGATGAGAAGCCAAAATACTAAAGGTTGTGCGATAGCACTGAAAAGCCGACTTCGCTGACGATAAAACCTGATGATTTCGCGCCACCAAATCGTTGCAATCGGTCTCATTAGCAGTCAGCAATCAGCAGTCAGCAGTCAGCAAAGAGGCGTTCAGTGTTGAAGAGCCTTCTTTCAACTGATGGCTGACAGCCGATAGCCATTCCTCTATACGAATGGGTTTCCTGTCAACTTTACGAATACGTCCTCTAACGTCGGTTTCCCGAACCGCACCGATTGAATCTCATTTGGAAACGCCGCAACCACATCCCGGGCGAACTGATGCCCACGTTTACATTCAATGCGTAACCAATTATCCATTAAGACTGTCGAAACGCCGAACCGATCAGCAATAGCGGCATCAAGTGTCCCGCTGTTTGTGCTCTCTATGAGGACAACATCGCCACCGACCTGTGCCTTGAGTTCATTCGGTGTTCCGAGAGCGACCAACTTGCCTGTATCCAGAATACCTACCCTGTCGCATGCTTCGGCATCATCCAGTAAATGCGTTGTGAGTAGAACAAGAATATTTCCCGTCCGTGCGAGCACCTCAAGAGTGTCATTGAGTTGCCGACGCACTACTACATCCAATCCGCTCGTCGGCTCATCAAGGAGCAGAATGCGAGGCGAATGCAGCACGGCTTTCGCAATTTCAACGCGTCTTTGCAAACCGCCAGATAGAATTTCCACACGTTCGGTTGCTCTGTCCGCGAGCCCAAAATGCTCAAGCAGTTCCGAAATTCGGGAGCGCAGCGTTTTACCAGCGAGACCATAAAGATGTCCCTGGTGTCGTAAATTCTCAACGACCGTGAGTTTCGCATCCAACCCTGGCTGTTGAAAAACAACACCCAAGAGGTGCCGAATCGCTTTTACCTCGGTCGCTAAATCGTGTCCGAGGATACGAACGCTGCCAGATGTTACCGGCATCAGCGTAGACAGGATACGAAAAAGTGTTGTTTTGCCACTCCCATTCGGTCCGAGGAGTCCAAAAATCTCACCGCATGACACATCAAAACTGACATTGTCGAGTGCGCGCCGTGTTCGATAGGCGTGCGAAAGATTCTCTATCTTAATTCGACTGTCAGTTGTCAGTTGTCGGAAACCTTCAGTAGTTACGGAATTCAAAATCTCTGTGTCTACCACAAGGAAACCCTCTTGCTGACCGCTGACCGCTGATGGCTACTTCAGTTTCAATGTGAAATCTTGCGTGACAGTGCCGCCAGCTGCTACAGTAACAGCGACAGGTGCCTCGTTGTTAGTACCACATGCTTCATGCCAATAGCCGAGTTTGTAGTCGCCTGCTGGGACATCTTCAAGCGTGAACTCACCTTTTTCGTTCGTCACGGCAAAATAGGGATGCGGTACGTAGGCAATCCAAGCCGACATCCATCCGTGAATGTCGCATTTGACTGAGACGGGACCCTCCGCCTTCTTCACCGCTTTGAGGGGCATTCTTCGGCGGTTTTTCGACTGCGGTTTGTTAACTGGATTGCTACTGAAGATATGGACATTGTGCATAATCTTATCCGAATTCAGCATCGTCAACCGAGCACCGACTGGAACGATCTGCACATGTGGTGTGAATTTGCAACCATCCTGATCAATTTCCGGTTTGGCTGCTTTGTCAAAATCTTTACCTTCCGAAATGTCAATTAGATAGACAATCGTATTTTTTAGAACGTTGCCTTCACCGACGACCAGTGATTCATCAAATTTTTCGTCAGCACCACAAACCTTCTCGTCTTTGGTGATTTCCAGTGCTTTCTTTTCAGGCACGTCCCCTTCAAACTTGACTACGCCGCTAATTGTGCCGCCATTGTTAACAGCCTTAGCTTTATACGCTTTAGGAAACACCAACATTTCCATGTCTCCTGAACCGGAGTCAGCCGCGAAGGCACCACCGGCATAGCAACACGCGAGAAATACCGTGAAACTTGTCAACAAATAGGTTTTCATTTTTTCTCCTTTAATAGTTATCAGTTATCGGTTGTCAGTTTTCAGTTAAAGAGCCTTTCGATTTAGCTTAGGTATCTTTTGAACTGAGTGCTGATAACTGAAGATAATAGATCTTTATAATCAATGATACACCATCAATCGGCGCGCTTCCAAAGCGCGCCTACCAGCAGGTGTTTCTATATTTTTATACTTCTTCCGAATTTCTCCGCTGTACGACTGCCCTTAAACCGAAAAGCAAGCCGAGAGAGAGAATTGCAATCAAAGGCGGATAAACGAACCGTCTTGAAGATGGAACAGGTTCAAGGACAAAAGTATACCAGCTTGTCATCACCCGTTTTGTGTCAACATCACCGTTCGCGCCATCCCATGCAGAGAAAGCGATTGGGACAAAGACATCGGGTTCAAGCTGCAAATCCTTCTTATCATCGGTCTTTAAGGCACGTTTCACCCACAATTTGTATTGTCCATCTGTGTAGGCACTCTGTACTTGGAGTTCGCCTTGTGCTTCTTGAACTTCGGCATTGTTGATTCCCTTAGCAGTCAACTCTGTCACCTGCTCAGGTGCGGAGGCTTTCCAATGCCACAGATAGACCGGTAACCTACCACCCCATAAGAAATAGGGTTTCGGTGCGGTCGGACCTTGCGGCACCTTCACCGGAAATTGAATCGCCAATGCGTCCTCAAGGGTTTTCCCGGTTTCTTCATCCGTTTCGTCGCCAACCGTGTGTGTGCGGTCATCCCACGTAAAGAGGAACGCGACCTCTGTGTCATTGTAAAACGATTTGACATTTACGGAATCAATTGTCGGGTTAAACTGGCGAGGCTCAATGACGACCTGTCCGACAAGGGGGAAATACCGAGATTGAAGCGTTTCCCATGCAGCATCATCCATTGGCGGTAACGCACCTTGAACGTATTGTGCTCGGAGCACGTTATTCCCAATTGCCGATTCAGGACGTTTCTCAGGCGAAAGAGATTTCACGTAGTTCGCTAAATGCCAACTCTTTTCATAAACAACCTTCATCGCATCATCATACATCTGTTTTTCTGCAGCTGTAAGTTCTGTACCTTCTGCAAGATTGAGCGCCATGTCAACAGCAGCATCGTATTTCTCGTAAAGCTGCGCGGATTCCTCTTCCTCAGCCTCCGTCATTTCATCTTTGTTGTCTAATTCGATCATGCGACTGGATTCCTCAGATGTCAGTCCGAAGCCTGGAAAGGTATCGCCTTCAAAAGCTGGCATAGGTGAACCGGCAATTCCGCCGATGAAGCGCTTGAAGATGTCTTCGACATCAGCGCCGCCTCGGTAATTCCAACCCTGTGCCAGATTTGCCGGCCACGTCTGGAATCCCCACTCATCGGTCAGGTCCGGTGCAGAGGTGCCATCCCCTCTTCCGATGTTTCCATGGCATTCCACACAACCGAGTTCGATGTAAAGTTCTTTTCCGGTTTCCACGCTCTGCTCAGAGTAAGAAATTTTCCCAGACAGGTTAATCTGCTTTGGCGGTGCTTCAGCTTCCTTAAAGCCATCGTAGAAAGTTTTGATGTAGGCGACTACTTCCCAACGATCATTCGCACTTAAGGCAGTTTCCCATCCCGGCATAGATGAACCGGGCATCCCTTCGGTGATAATGTCAAATAGGTCTTGATCTGTTGGGAGTTCTCCAGCTTCCGTAGACCGGATTTTATACAAACCGCGTGTGAAATCCCTCGGTTTCGGAAGAAGGTTCTCAGCCGCGGAACCGTCGCCTCTACCTTCAGTACCGTGGCAGTGCGCGCAGCTATTCTCGTAAACCGCTTTTCCTTTTTCGGACGCTTCGGGAGCGTTTTGCGCGCGTCCCAACGTAAGAACACATAGTATTCCTAAAACCAGCATCAGGAGGACTACATTCTTTTTTCTCATCTTAGTGTGCCTCCCCAAAGGTACGGAATTGATAACCGGTGTAGTCAGACAGAAAAAGGATGACATCCCAAATTTCGTCTTTTGTTAAGGAGTCTTCCCAGATAGGCATTGCCGAATCCCACGGCGTTCCCGATGCAGGTAATCCCGGGCCGCCTTTTGCTATTCGCCAAAAGAAGAAAGATTCTTGGAAGTTCGGAATAATTCCCGGGTCTTGGAAATTAGCAGGGAGCGGCTGGAGATATGGTGCGAAATGTCCTTGCCCATCAAGATGATCTCCATGGCACGGAAAGCAATTCTGATGATAGACACGTCTACCGTTTTCAACATGCGCTTTGAACGCTTCCGGATCATCTTTTTCGTAATGCCGGAAGGGGTTCACGACATCTTGCATCGTGCCAATGACCTCATCTTTATAAGTCAATTCAAGCGGCGGCGAAGGGTGCGCGTCACGCGGGCTTCCAGGGGGGTTTGCCCGCTGGGCAATAATCGAATAGGTATAACCGAGCAGAAAAAGCGGAATCAACACAGCGATAACGCGGCGGCGGACACGGCGATTGTTATCAACGAGCGTTTCACGGATGGGGCGCAGAAACTCGCGAAACAGTGAATCCTCAACAGAGATATGCACCAAGACAGCGAGTAGAATCAACCCCATATACATCGCAATCACGCTTGCCGGTATCGGCACTGAGATGATATTCCCAATAATAAATCGCAGGAAGATCCAAGAACCGACCAGAATTATGAGACATATTGTGAAGAGCGACAATCTTTTCATATTTTTAATTATTAAGTTTCTGCTCTGCCTTCCACTTCGTTTCAGGCAGGCTTTTGGTTAATTCAAGACTGGATTTGAGACTTTTCAAGCAATTAAAAGAAAATCCTTTACTTGGATATTACCGCGCGAGGATGCAATCTTCGCCAACGACGGTATGGGCTCATGTTCACCATAGCACCCTGTGTTGTGTGTTATTCCGCGGGAGTCTCACCTGTCTCTGCTGGCACTGCTTCCGCTGTCGCGCCAGTGAGCGTGCTTAAGAAAGAGAGCAAATTGCTCATATCTAATACCGATAACAGCAGTGGGAAGTTTTCCGGCATCGGTGATGTAACCAGCAACTTCTTGCCGGAGGCACGGGTAAAGGTAACTTCCTCAAGATCAAATGTATCAAATGCCTCCTCACTTCCATCGACGATTAAGACGATTTCGTCGTCGTCCATTGTGCCTGAAACATACTCGCCAACAATTTCATCACCATCAAAAGTGACAACCGTCATCATACTTTTGACATCCGTTTTGGAGAACGTCTTATCTTCACCGTTAACTTTAAGTGTCACAGTCTCCGCGGTTTCTGAAACGATTGTCCCACTGACCGGGGCATCGGCATCTGTAGGTGTTAGTGTCAACGTAAAATAGCCGTTCGCCTGCAGATCTGTGAGTTCTTCAATCGGTTCCTCATCAAGATCACTCAGTAAGATAGTGTGTTCCTCTTCCACGCCATCCGCAGTTTTGGTTCGGACGACTATTTTTTCTTCATCTTGCGAGACGAGTGTCCCTTGGTAAGTTACTCCGTTGGCACGGACGGTCACGGCACCGTAACCGCTCACAATTTGTGCACTCGGCATCAGGATTGACTCTTCAAGATACCGCATGTCGTTAAAGGCAGCAATTTCAGAAAGGTCCGGTGCGGTGACCACTTCAAAGTCCGCACTCGTTTCCCCAGCTGCTGGACTTTCTACACCCTGTACGACATGGCAAGCGTTACACGCAGCACTCACAAAAACCTTCTTACCGAGTTCCGGATCGCCAGTGAGCAAGGGTGGAAGTGCTTCAGCGACTACCGCTGCATCTTTCCGATCTATAGGTTCCTCAAACGGAGTCGGATCAATTTCGCCGCCTTGACTCTCAAGGTAAGCGATAACCGCTTGAATCTCCACGTGAGAAAGCGCAATCGGGGCTTTCCATATCTCTGGCATAATCTTACCGTAGCCAGGGATGAGGTGGTTCGCCGGGAAATACAGAGATTCAATTAAATACGTTCTCGCATCCATACCGGGGATGCGGCTTGCGGCGTTAACACCTATGTCTGTCAAGTCAGGACACCTTCCTGGCGGAGCAGAGGTATCCACTGTATGACACGCGCTACATTGCCCCTTGCCGTTAAACACCAAAGCACCTTGCTCAGCGACTGCCTCTGGGTCACTCCAATCAAGCTCAGTTAGACTCACTGCTGTCGAACTTTCCGGGACAAGACTCGCAACAAAGGCGTAAAACCATATCACGGCGAGTGAGAACGTCAACAACTTCATGACGTTTGACCATAAAACGATGTTTATGACGACCGAGATGAGAAACCAGACTGACCACGGTAGTAAGTTTTCCGAGGCAATCGGAAACGCAGATGCCCCAGCAATATAGGCGATGAAACTCACCACCATTAAAATTAGACTCGCAATTTTTATGAGCGTATTTCTTGACATTTTTGCCTCTTTCAAAAATCCCAATTCTTCAAGACAGAATCGCTTTGGTCCCGATTCATTCTTTCACGCTAATCATCACTCTCCACAGCAATCTCTCCCTCTACAGGAGCAACTGCCGCTTGCTTCTTCTTTTCGCCCCACAAACCGAGCCAGAAAATAAACCCAACGAGTGCGAAGAAGGCCACCATGATGATCGCTACCATGTTCACTGCTTCGCTGAGAAGCGGCGTAAATGCATCCGGCGATGTATCTTGCATAACCCCGAAGATATGCCACGCCTCTCGAAGTCCTGAGCGCGCATATCCCATCAATCCCATCAGGGACGTAAACGTAATTGCCACCAGAATTAACACGTATTGTGAGCGATCCGTCATCTCGCCCCATTTAATGGTACCAGACGTTGTCGCCTTGCGGTACATGAAAATATCAACGATAGTGACAACTGCCATCACCGCAAGCGCAACCAAAACTTGATATGGGGTCAGGATATTGACACGCAAATCTGTCGGAACGGTAAATCCGACGATGCCGATAACTACGATTGAGACTGTCGCAAGGAAAAAGATCGCAGAGATGGCAACGTTGCCAACCTTTTTCCAACTTGCCGTAGGTATCTTTCCTGAACGCCGATAAAATAGGAAACTCAAAAAAGTCGTGAGAATAATGATGTTAACAGCCGTATTTTTGGCAGTCATCAAGCCAAATAATCCGAGGTGTGGATGGTTTGCACCGCCCATCGCACTCAGCTCACTGGCACTTGAGATTTTAGAGAGCGTCCGCGGGGTCATCCAGATGGCGACACAGATAATAATGACCGTAATCATATACGGACGGTATCGCGCATAGACCTCCGCCCCTTCAATGCGCCCCATACCCGACCAGAGGTAGTAGTTCGCACCAATAAATAGAACACCAATCATTACCGCCTGAATAATGAACAGCCAAGAAAAGAGACTACCCATCATGTTGATGCCCATTGTGTTATTGAACATATAGATTTCTCTACCGAGCCAATAACCCAGGAACGGCAGCGGTATCAGTCCGCAGAGTGCGATGAAGTTTCCGGTATAGCCCATCCAATCGTAGTGTGCTTTGTCCTCTTTCGTCTTTGCGACGAGGAATCGGAACGCGGCATAAGCCGCCACAATCGAACCGCCGAAGGCGATGTTTCCAACGAGACGGTGGATATTAACAGGCATCCACGTAAAATTGTTGACAGCATCCCAAAGCGTGCCCATGAACTCGCCTGTTGTCTCGTTGTGGAGTGGCACCATTGTGTGGCTTGTAACACCCTCCATAGCGGTTTCAGGTGTGAGTTCTGGATCAGCAGCCAATCTCTCTTCAATCCAAGACTTCCGCCGTCCTTCAGATAGCACGCCATATTGCGTTGCCGGACTCGTTTGGTAACTCAACCATGAATTAGAGACGAACATAATTGCCGTCCCCCACACATTTAATAAAACACCGAGGAAGAGATGCCACCCTTTATGGCGGCCTTGCATCTTATCCCATCCGTAGGAGTAGAGGTAAAGCGTAAAGGTCTCACCGAAGAACAGAACAACGTAAAAAATCATCGTCGGTCCGAATATTCCGCTGAGCTTGGTCATGACCTTTGGATAACACCAGATGAGGATGAAGACGAGCACACCACCGAGCAGGGCTGTCGTCGAAAACGCACCCATACAGAGTTTAATGAACTCCTGCGCCATCCGGTCATATCGCATGTCCTTGGTCTTCCAGCCGATAAATTCGATGATAACAGCGAACATCGGAACACCGAGAATAAAGGATCCGAATAACAGGTGCAGCTGCGCAGCAATCCATGCTGCATTCCGACTGCCGATCTTCGGGAAGGGGCGATATTCTGCCTCGGTTGCATCTTGTGCAAACACCGGTGCAACTGCTAAAAAGGCATAAGCAAGCAGCACACAACCGAGTATGAGATAGACTCTCTTTTTAGACATTTTTTATGGCTTTCGGCTGTCAGCCATCGGCTTTCGGTTTCCGTCAGCAAGAGAGTTTCTTACTGACTGCCGAAAACTGACTGCTGACCGCTATTTATTTCGCGCGTTTCTTAAAGTCAGCACTCGTGAAGTTTACGGCAATATCACCACTTGCTGGTACTTCAACCGTTTTGTTTGCTGAACCGAGTTCTTCATGCCATGCGACGACGCGTGCCCTACCCGCTGGCACATCAGCGATCGAATAACTACCGGCATCTGCGGATTTTTCATAGTCATCTGAACTGATCCAGGCACCATCAGCGTCTTTGTAACCGGTGACCGTGAAAAAGTTGTTAGGAACAGCGACGATGTAACCGGTCATCCAATCATGAATATCGCATGTGAATTTAATCTCTTCAACCTTTTCGATTTTGTGCGGGAGAATTTTGCCAGGCTGCGGAATCTGATAGTTTATCGCGTCATTCTTTTTCGCATGAGAATGGACGTTGTGTGCAATCGGATCGCTGGAGGTAATATCAACGGTAGAACCAACAACAACAGCGAGAACGTGCGGGTAGTAAGCGCATGCCTTTTGGTCCATAACTGGGTTTTTCTCTGGAACAGTAGGTTTTGCCCCACGGACGCGGGCGTAAATTACAACGTTCTTGATGCCTTTGCCCTTTGAGACAACGAGTGCTTCGGACTTTGTACCTGTTACAGCGTCAACGCAATGTTGATCTTTGGTCGCAGTCAGGGCAGGACGTGCTGGCGCATCACCATCATACATTACAGTCCCGGTGATAGTGCCTGCAAACGCAACACTCGTCAACATCCCAAAGACAAGCAAAGCAACTACGATTTTCATGATTTTTCTCCTCTATAGTTTAAATTTAACCTGCAATATATTAACACCACAGGGTTCCAAAATGCAAATAAAAAACCTAAAATTTTAACCAAGTTTTCTAAAAACTTATTTTCGGGTTACCGACGAAACGTCTCCTTAATATAGTCAAGAATCTCCCGCTGTTCCTCATCATTGAGATAGTAATAGAACGCTGGCATATCGTTTTTCCCAGCGTTGATGCTATCCAGCAATTGCTCATCGCTGTGCATCTCCCACAGGCTGTTGTCTGTTAAGTCTGCGGGATCCAATTTTTTGAAACGTCCGATCCGTCCGTTGCCTTCCCCGTTGTTCCCATGGCACCCCGCGCAGTATCGGGCATACTTGTATTCAACCTGCGACTGATATTTCGTACTCGGGTCAACCTGTCTTGCCAACCAAATTAACCCATTGAGCCACACAAGAATCATGACAACAACGACGATAAGGTGTCTCATATTTTATGGTTATCGGTTCTCAGTTATCAGTCTGCCTCGCAGTGAGAGTTAAGAGGTGCTTTTGTAACAATCCATCTAAACTTGGCGTACGTCAAGCAGTGGTGAATTGTTACAGGGAGGCACCTTAACTGATTACTGACTAATACTAATGAGGTAATCTCGCACAAGTCGAATCTGTTTCTCAGCATCATCGTCAGCATAGCCTTCAAGCGGTACATGTTGTCCACCAATGAGGGGCCACGCCTGAGGCATCGCTGTTCCAGGTTGGAACGACTGCGGATCCTTCATCCAATCAATAAGCCAATCAGCCTTGAGACGTTCTTTCGCCAGGGCAAGATCTGGTCGCCCAGCTTTGTCGCTGCCTTCAGGGATAACTTCACCCTGCGATGGATGGCAGGAGATACACTGAAGCGCGTCAAAAATCTGCTTACCGACTCGCAACTCAGCACGCGTCGGTGTCGGCATTTCAAGCGTCTCATAAGGGAAGGGTTCATCGTCAAGCGCAGAGAAGTACTCGACAAACGTTGTCGCTTCGTCATCCGATAGACCAAATGTTGGCATTCGGACTTTGAGCCCGTAACGAATCTCTGACGGCTCCTTGAGGAACGCAAATAACCAGTCCGGATAAACTCTCGCACCCTCAGCTTTCAACGTCGGCGGTGCAAACTGCTTGGCAACCATCTCACCCAACCCTTCGTGTGCGATGATAACATCCTGATAATCGCCGCCCGCGCCCTCAATTTCGTGGCACCCAGCGCAATTATACTTTTTCACCAACCGTCTGCCCGCATCAATACGGTCCAATTTCTCGGATCGGTTATGGATATAACTGAGCGGATACTTCTCAGGTTGGAAACTCTTCAAAAGCACAGCCAATGCTTTCGCCTCTTCGTCGTTAATCTGGAAGACAGGCATACGAGAGACAATGCGTCGGGTCTGGTAACGCCGTGGATTGGTTACCTTACCAAGGGTCCATCCGGTCCAACTATGTTCAACATCTACCGTATCACCAAAGTCAAGTTCATCAGCGAGTTTCGCACCGAATTCGCCGAGATCGGCACCGACTTTTGATTCATTTTCAAATCCAGGGATTTCATGGCAACCGAAACATCCGTAGGTCCTGACGAGTGCCTCACCCTCTGCTACGTCCACTTCACCGATGGATTCACCAGACGCGTTGGGGGTTGCCTGCTGTAGACTCATCAAGTACGCGACGACATCGTCAACTTCGTTATCATTCAATCGCAAACTCGGCATACTCGTATCTGGATCATAAGCTTTCGGATCGCGAATCCACTGGCGGAGGTAATTCGGCGTAACCTTTTCGCCAACGCTGTCCAGTGCCGGAGCAAAATCGCTTCCTAAACCACCAACAGCATGACACGTGAGACAGCCAACAGTTTTAACAGTCTCTTCACCTGCTTCAATGGCGCGTTGAGATTCGGAATAGGTTGCACTGACCTCATCGAGATTCGCATCACTCATTTGGGCAAGGTAAGCTGCGATAGATTTCACCTCATCAACAATGCGAATAACATAACTGTCAGGATACGGATATTCCGTGCCGTCATCCGTTTTGACGATAATACCATTCGCTGTTTTGGTGACAACACCGGTACGTTGCCCACCGTTCTTGAGGTAAACGACTTGCGTCATGCCATCGGCAGGGAAGAAGTTTGGCATCGTCGTATTCGGCAGATACGCCTCAGGTTTCTTAAGCCAACTTTCGAGCCAAGCCGTATCTTTTATCTTGCTACCGACTTTCGCGAGCGACGGACCGACTTTGGCGAGGTCTTCAATGGCACTATAGCCTTCTACAGCATGGCATCCGTGACAGCCGAGGTCTTCAAAGAGTGCCAATCCTTTTGTGAGATTAGGGGCATAGTCCTGAGGTTCATCTGTTTCAGGATTCACACCGTAATCCAACATCACCACACCATCGTGACAGCGGCGGCAGTTAGATTCCATATATCCTTTTGTCTCTTCAGAGGTTCTGCCGGTATGCTCATCCAAACCAAGGACAGGGGTGAGCCAATACTCAGCATGCGTCAAGGCGTGGGCAGATTTCGCTGTGAGAGCCTGCCCTTGTCCACCGTGGCAAGGCGTGCACCCAAATCTATCAACAGGGTGTTTCTCAAGAAGAACATCTCGATGCGGATGCGTCTGGAGGACTGAATGGTAGCCGGTCTCATAAGAGATCTCTACTTCGCCGAAGACATCAACATCACTGAAAGTAAGGGTGCCGTTCTCTTCTAATGTATATTCGTCTGCTTCTGCCTCAAATCCATCAATTATAATATTCTCACTCCCTACTTTAACACTCGCATGCTTGAGACGATGGACAACCGGATTTTCGCCATCACCTTCTACCTCAAATATCTCTTGGGCGGATTGCTCATAGCCGCTCCTATCAACAGAGAAGTGACACGTCGCACACCTGTCTGCAGTATGGCTAAAGTCTTCAAGATAGTATTGCGTGATCGTTCGCGTTTCACGGAAGGGGTTTTCTAATAGGCTACCGAGGAAGGTTCGCTTGATACCACCCACTGAATGGAGTTTTTCCTCAAGACGTGCAACTTCGTCATACTTTGCTTTGTCGGCTTGCAGAGATTGAAGCGACGCTTGGGCAGCGGTAATGCCATCAGTGATTTCTGTATCTGCCGTGTTATATTTCTGGGCGATGAGGTAGGTACTGAGGGCACTTTGTGCGTCTCCATTGGCTTGATAAAATTGCGCCAAAGCTTTGTTCGCGTCTGCAAAGGCGGCTTCCGCTTTCAAAACGGCTTCGGTCAGTTCACTCTCAATCTGGGATTCAAAATCCGCTAATTTCTTCTGCCATTTGTCAACAGTCGCATTGTGTCTACCCTTCGCTTCGTGGAGGCTATGCTGATATTTATAATTAATCGCATCCGATTCGCTCTGCCGAAACTTACGTTCCTGCAGTGCTTCGTCCAAAGCAACTTGGGCGTTCCTGACTTCTTTCGTTAACCTTCCGAGTTCCCTGGGGTCAGGTTCTTGAGGTGTCGGGAGTTCAGGCAGAACTAACCTCGCGTTCTCCAATTCCGCGTGTGTCTTTTCATATTCATATTGATAAAATTGCTGCTGGATCTGCTTCCATGGGCGGCGGGTAATCATCTCACTCCAGAA
>JAPPBX010000012.1 GCA_026702755.1 Candidatus Poribacteria bacterium
GTCAGCTCGTGTCGTGAGATGTTGGGTTAAGTCCCGCAACGAGCGCAACCCCTGTTTTTAGTTGCCATCAGGTAATGCTGAGCACTCTAAAGAGACCGCTGGTGACGAGCCAGAGGAAGGTGGGGATGACGTCAAGTCCGCATGGCCCTTATGCCCTGGGCTGCACACGTGCTACAATGGTCGGTACAGAGGGATGCCAAACCGTGAGGTGGAGCAAATCCCAAAAAGCCGACCCCAGTTCGGATTGCAGTCTGCAACTCGACTGCATGAAGTTGGAATCGCTAGTAATCGCGGATCAGCATGCCGCGGTGAATACGTTCCCGGCCCTTGTACACACCGCCCGTCACGTCATGGGAGTTGGTAGCATTCGAAGCAGGTGACCCAACCTTCGGGAGGGAGCCTTCTAAAATGAAACCGATGACCGGGGCGAAGTCGTAACAAGGTAGCCGTAGGGGAACCTGCGGCTGGATCACCTCCTTTCTAAGGAGCATTAACATAAGGACTCTCACACAGTGCTTATGTTCACGCTCTGAATCTTACAAGACACGCACACAAACTATTTAACTTTCAAGGACCTTTCTCTTTAGGATACAGCAAGCCTTTTGCTATATTGACCAATCCGATTTTCCTTTATATTCTAAATTGTTCGCAAGAAGAGAATTTTAAGTCTTAATTCCTCTGTTTCCCAATTTTTCTTGTTAGTGCTTAATCTACTGACACAACCGAAGGAGAAATAAAGTGAAAACGAAGGTATTTGTCGTAACATTGCTTTTCTTAACGGCATTCGGCATCGTAAACGCTGAGATTCTTTTTGTCGATGACTTTGAACAGGATAGAATTGGCGAGGAGCCATCAAGATGGGAACACCTCAACTTTAACTCTGGCAACTCAAGAATCCTTATTGAAAAGGACCCTGCTGACCCCGGCAACAAAGCGGCTAAAACTACTGGTATTGGGCTTTACATCCCGATAGTTGATGGAAGAGAAAAGTGGCGGGATTATATTTGGGACTTTGACTGGATGTGGGAAAATGACAGTTTTGTCGGCACAATTTACAGAGTGGAAGGTGGACTTAAGGGTGCTGAATCTCATTTTCACGGCACTCGTCGCACTGGTGGAACGAATATTCAGATTTATACACGCAAAGCTGGTGCTTGGGCACTCCTTGGAACTGGGCAGTTTCCCAACGAGAACAACGTGTGGTATACCCATCGACTGGTTATGAAAGGCGGACAACATCAGATGTATCTAAGAAAACGGGAGAAAGAGTTACCGCCCGCGGATTGGCACCTTAAGGAAAAGCCTATTGTGGAAGTTGACAATGATACGTTTAAAACGGGACCTGTCGGAATGATGGGAATTACCGGCGGTGTCAGTTTTTTTGATAATATGGTTGTTGTCGAAAGTATCGCCGATATTGATAAGGTTCGTCCCGTCTCGCCTCGTCTTAAGTTAGCAACAACGTGGGGAGTCATCAAAACCAGATTTTAACAAATTAATTTGACAAACCTGTTTTTAGCGTGTATACTTAATAGTGCTTATTGGCAAACAAAAACGAAACTCCTTTTTTAAGGCGTTCCTCGTGGGCTTATAGCTCAGACGGTTAGAGCGCGCGCCTGATAAGCGCGAGGTCCCTGGTTCGACTCCAGGTAAGCCCACCATTTCCTACCATTCCCCACCGCTCTTTTACCAGTCCTTTGTAATCCTATTTTACCTATCCACGCGTTTATACCGCGCACCTACCAACGTATCTATTTCCATTTAATGGTCATCTATTAGGCGTGGCTTGCACGTCATTACAGAGAGAATGGAACACCCAAATCCATGGATTTATGCACAAGGAGCAGACAGAATGAATGAGAATGTTAACACGTGGGCGTTACCTGATGGAGCAATTGCTCGATTGGGACGCGGATATGTGGAAGATCTCGCGCTTTCGCCAGATAGGAAGACGCTGGTCGTTGCCACCTGTATCGGAGTATGGTTGTATGAACTCTCAACGATGACTCCGATCGATTTGTGGGAAACGGAGCGTGGGATGAGTTGCCGCCTCAATTTTTCTCCTAATGGCAAATGGCTTGCCATTGGCAACCGTGACCAGACCCTTAAGGTATGGGACGTTGATCAAGGGAAAAGCATTACCCGGATTGAAACTTCAAAAATTAGATTTAGATCGAGACTGAGCCGGGTTGTCTTTTCCAATGACAGTCAGTACATCGCCACTTCTGAGCCGCTTATCGGTATCGTTCATCTTTGGCATGCCGAAACAGGAGAGCAGATTGCCGAGTTCCAAGCCGACCCGAACATAACAGTCCGATGGCAAGGGGGTGTTCCGCGTCCTCTCTGCTTTTCTGATGATGGGCAGCTCCTTGCCTGTCCAACGCCCGCGGATAGTGAAGGCATCGCCGATTTCATCTCGGTGTGGCATGTAGAAACAGGTGAACAGATTGCTTCCCTGAGAGGACATACGGCACGGGTATATGCGCTTAACTTTTCGCCGTGTGGACAATACCTTGCCGCAGGTGATTTATCTGGTGGCACCTTGCGAGAGTGGGATGTTACCGCAGGTACCTGGATGGGGGAGTTGTCATATCCTGAATATCGGCGGATAACGCCGACTTACTCAGGGTCAGGAAGCCTTCTTGCTGCTGGTGTGCATCAATCCACGCTCACCGTCTGGGATGTGAAAACCGATGAGAAACTCAATACTTTTGATTCTCGTGGGGGCGTTGATGTTCTACGCTTTTTAACTGAGAAATCACCGTCTGGTGGGAGATTGAAACCAGCTCTGATTTTCGCAACTGAACGAGAGATCAAAGTGTGGGATACGGAGAATCCTCGCGCTGCCGCTTCGATTTCCAGAGAAGTTCACTATCCACACTTCGTGGCGTTTTTACCGGATGGGCAGACCTTGGTGAGCGTTGACTCTGCTGGGACGACCTGTTGGAATATTGCCGAGAAACGACGACAGCAATTGATTGCTCGTCCGAATACAGAAATTCGTTCCGTCTATATCTCACCAACGGGTAGTATCCGCGCTATCGGTAGCATTAAAAACAGACTCTTTGTATGGGATGTTGATGCCGACGAAACAATCGCGACCTTTGCTGGACATCAAGAATTCGTTCGGACCTTTGCCTTCGCCCCCGCGGGTGAGTCTTTTGCGAGTGGGGATGCAGACGGGGGATTATATGTATGGGATACACAAGGAAAACAAACGGCTTTGGTGGGACATACAGATTTAATTCGATCCTTAGCCTTTGATCCAGATGGAAAACGACTGGTAAGTGGTTCAGCCGACGGAACCGCTCGGATCTGGGATGTTGATTCTGGCGAAGAGATTGGTACACTTCCATTAACACCTTTTGATTTAACTTTAGAATCGGAAAACTATGTTGGGGATGCAGAGCAAAAACAGCGTAAACTTCGGTTGCAGCGTAACAGACACATCAGAGGAGACACAGCCTATCATCCTATCACACTGGAAGCGGTTGTTTTTTCACCATGTGGAAGTTTTATTGTTGGTGGAATGCACAACGAGATTCGGGTGTGGGATGCCACAAATTATGAACTCCTCATGGCGATACTTCCACCTCACGAATGTCGGCAGCCGTTTGCGCTAACATTTTCATCTTGTGGTCGATATTTCGCCTCTGGTTCTTGGTGGTATGCTGGAGAGAAAGCCCCTATCGAGTTGTGGAAAGTTGACACAGGGGAAAATATCCCCACTCTGAAAAAATTCGCCACACTTCCTGGTCATCCGACAGATGTTCAATGTCTCGCCTTTTCACCAGACGGCACGCTTTTGGCAAGTGCGAGTTTTGATGGCACCATTCTCTTATGGGATATGACCCCTTACCGGACATCGAACGCATGTTAATGAAGAAAAAGCGGAAGGTTGGGTTACAATATATTGGTGCTACCAATCGGTACTCTAAGGCTTGCTGGCGGGGTTTGAGACTTCGCTGGTGAAGGCGTTTTGCATTTGCTGAAAAAGCGGGGAACTGGTAAACTTGTAGAGGGTAAATTTCACGATGCTAACACTGATCCGTCGAGAACTTCTTGATAACTTAATGACATTTCGTTTTGCGGCAGCAGTTTTCATTATGCTGCTACTTGTTGTTGCGAATACTGTTGTGCTCATAGAGGACTATGAGCGACGGTTGTCTGGCCACAACGCCGCTGTCGAAATGCATCAACGGCAACTCCATGAGAAAAAAACCTATTCTTCAGGGCTAACAAGATTATACGTTGACCGTCCGCCTAACCCTCTAAGCATCTTCAATGTCGGGTTCGATAAGCAGCTCGGAAATCAGGTTCGGGTATCACACTCATTCGTTCCAACACTGTGGGATGCCCACATGCATGGATCTTCTAATCCATTTATGGATATGTTTGCTTCAATGGATATTATTTTTATCTTTGAAGTTATCCTGGGTCTGTTAGCACTACTTTTCGCGTACGATGCATTCGCGGGAGAATACGAAAATGGAACGTTGCGTTTAGTTTTGACGCATCCGGTTAGACGCGGTAATATATTGGTTGCGAAATACATCAGCGCAATGATTTGCCTAATTGTCCCGTTAGCGATAAGTTTACTCCTCTCGCTTATTTTACTAACGATATCCTCCTCCGTCTTTCTGAATACTGACAATTTTCTTCGCATTAGTGGTATTATTTTCACCTCTGTTGCGTATCTTTCCGTATTCTATCTCATTGGATTATTGATTTCGGCTGCGACGCGCCGAACGAGTACAGCGTTGATGTTCTCTATGTTCGTGTGGGGATTTTTGGTACTGGTGTACCCAAATGTGATTCTCACTGTGATCCCACAGCCCAAGGCTCCGCAGGCGCGCACGGCATCCGCTTTCAATCAAATAGAACAGATGTGGAACGAATTCGACAGAGAACGCAAACACTTCCTTGCCACCGACGATTTTCCAGGGGAAGATTGGGGTTATGAACTCAGAGGGTGGGGATCTCGTTCCGCCTTTTTATTAGGTAGTCGCCCCACACTCTTCTATCGATATCGTAGTATGATGAACTTCCAAGGGTTTGGTGAGGAAGATGAACCCAAGATCCCTCACGCACGGAAACATTTCCGCTACCTCGGTCCGAGAATTATTGATACAGCAGAAAAAACATGGCTCATACGAAAGCCGGCACTTGAAGACATTTTCGTTCGTCCAGCAGAGGTTGAGCGAATCTGGTTGAAGTTTTCGCCCGTAGGGGTATATGATGCCGCAACGCAAGCCTGGGCAGGTACGGACTTGCATGGTGTCAGAGATTTTTTCGACGCTGCAAGACAGTATAGACAGCAGGTAATTGACTATCTCTACGATAAAGAGGCATTCGGATCGCGACAGTGGTTTTCCTCAGACAAGGGGGCAGCGGATTGGAGCGACCTACCACAATTTGACTATCAAAGAGTTGATAGTAACACGAATGCAATGCGCGCACTGCCAAATGTATGTTTATTATTCATGATTAATATCATACTTTTCGTTGTAATATTTCTGATTTTCGTCAAAAGTGAGGTGTAGAATGGTTTGGGATATTGCAAAACGCGAACTCTACGATAACCTGAATAGCCTCCGCTTTGCGCTTGCAACAATGTTGCTGCTCGGATTAATGCTGACCAACGCGATTATACATCTCCGAGAACACCCGGCGCGGATACAGAAATATCGAGATACTGTTGCTGAACATCAAAATCGTTTAAAGTCTCATGCCGAGAACAGTTTATATGAACTTGCACGAAAGGGGCCTGTCGATCTCTCCAAAAAGCCGTCTCGACTCCATTTCTGTGCAGAGGGCGGTGAGGTGTTTTTATCAGAATATGTGGCGAGTAGGTATGGGCGCTGGGGTTGGGGGGACGGTGACTTAGAAAGTTTTTGGATGCTTGAGTATCCATCGGTTACCCCTAATTTACGGAATATCCGTCCAAATGTTACCAGAGTAGATTGGGGTTTTATCATCGGTTACGTCTTAAGCCTCGTCGCACTCCTGTTCACCTTCGACGCAATCTCAGGCGAACGCGAACGTGGCACCTTACGACTAATGTTGGCGAACGCTGTGCCAAGGCACACCGTGCTAATTGGCAAATTTTTGGGGGCATTGATAAGTATCAACATCCCGTTTACCATTGCTGTGTTGGTGAATCTATTCGTAATTTCTACATCGAGTGATGTCCATCTCGGTGCGGGAGAATGGAGCCGTTTGGGAATCATTTTTGGTGTCGCGCTCCTGTACACGTGTTTATTTCTGGCGTTAGGTTTGTTAGTATCGTCGCGTGTACAGCGGAGTGCAGTGAGTCTTGTGATACTCCTATTGGTTTGGGTCACACTTGTGGTTTTTATGCCGAGCACCCTCGCGTCTATCGCGGGTGGCTCTTCATCGCCCAGACCTACTTTTGGATTTTCGGAACGCTCCAGTCAACTTCACGATGAACTTGACAAGAAATATAGTGCTCGTATCCATGATGCCGGCGAGGATTCAACAAAAAGATTACAATTGTTAGGCGAGTTCGTTACCAAAGACGCGGAAGGGCAGGAACAACTGCACGAAGAACGCTTAAAGCAGCGGATTGCCCAAGTCAAAAAGGCGCGTGCTATCACCCGTTTTTCACCTGTTACGATTGTGCAGCACCTCCTTGAATCTTTCGCTGGCACAGGTTTTGAGCGACATCTGCAGTTCTTAGAGAACGCCAAATCTCATGCCCGACAGTTCCGGACATTTATCGTTGACACCGATAGAGAGGACCCAGATAGCCTTCATTTTTTAGGTGTTCGTGCAGGCATGTCAGGGAAACCTGTCAGTCCAGAAGCTGTTCCCAAATTTGAAGATACGCTCAGCCTGAGTCATGATTTTAACACAGCGGCGATGGATCTGCTGTTGCTAACGCTGTTTGTTATAGTGCTTCTATCGGGGGCGTATCTTGCGTTTGTGCGCGTTGAAGTGTGATACAAAATGCTTAAAACACTCATTCGTAGGGAACTGCTTGACAATCTAATGACTTTCCGTTTCGCAGCGGTATTGCTCATCACGCTGTTGCTCGTTGTTGCAAATACAGTCGTGCTTGTCCAAGATTACGAACAACGTTTGGAGAGTTACAATGATGCCGTCAAAATGCATCGTCAGGACCTACGCAATTCCAAAACCTATTCTACTGCATATCTGTTCGTTGACCGGGCACCGAATCCGTTGAGTATTTTCAATATCGGATTAGATAAACGTTTGGGAAACCTCATCGGTATCTATCACGGATTTATGCCGACACTCTGGGATGCCCAAATGCACGGCGCGGACAACCCGTTTATCGCTTTCTTTTCTTCAATTGATATTGTCTTTGTCTTTGAGGTTATCCTCAGCCTAATGGGGTTAATATTCGCTTACGATGCAATTGCGGGGGAACGTGAACGCGGCACGTTACGTCTCGTTCTCGCACAGCCTATTGGACGTGGGCAGATCTTACTTGCGAAATATATCAGTGCGATGGCGTGTCTGTTGGTTCCTTTGATATTGAGTCTGCTTTTTGCGTTGTTGTTCTTAACGCGTTCGATTCCGTTGTCAATCGCTGATTTTCTCCGCATCGCCGGGATTGTTTTTACATCGTTTGCGTACTTATCGCTGTTTTACCTCATTGGATTGCTGATTTCCGTAGCGACGCGTAGAACCGGCACTGCCCTCATGCTCGCGATGTTTGTATGGGGGTTTTTGGTACTCGTGTATCCGAATTTGATTCGGGTAACTGTTAATCCTGGAGGTGACATCCAAGCGCGTGTGAAGACTGCCCAGAACCAGATTCAACAGATTTTAGATACATACGAGCGGGAACGTCAAAAGTTCCTTGAAAAAGAGGGAATCGCTGGCGAGACATCGGAATTCAGCAAGGCGTTAGGATTTTATCACCAGGCGGATGTGGATCCAGTAACCCTGATGACTTATATTGAAAATATGAGTGTTATTTCAGAAATTCGTCCGGACTTTGAGAAGTACGTTCCCGTCGCTAAGCGGTATTACAATTTCGTTGAACCGTTGGTTACCCAAACAGTAGAAAAGGCGTGGCGCGTCCGCAAGCAGGCACTTGATGAAATTTACGTCCGACAAGCCACAACTGATAGGATATTGTTGAAACTCTCACCCGTAGGTATCTATGACGCTGCGACGCAGGCATGGGCAGGGACTGACCTATCTGGCCTCAGAGATTTTTTCGATACAGCGCGACGTTACCGAAAAGTTGTGATTGACTATCTCTACGCGAAAGATGCGATGTCGTCAAGAGAGTGGTTTATCGCCGATAAAGGTGCCGTCGATTGGAGCACACTCCCGCAGTTCACTTTTCAAAGAAGCGATGTTGGAACAAATGCAAAACGGGCACTACCGGACATGTTCCTACTGATGATCTGTAACCTCGTCCTGTTTATGTTGATAGTTCTTATTTTTATTAAAAGTGAGGTGTAGAATAGTTGTCAGTACGCTCACTGTGTTCGCTTTCAGTTATCGGTTATTAGTTAAACCTCCGGCAGTTCCGTAAGTTTTGAATGCCACAAACTCTTAACTGACAACTGAAAGCAGGCGCAGCCTGCGTACTGATGACTGACAACTAATAAGATGTGGCATATTGCAAAGCGTGAACTCTATGACAATCTGAATAGCCTCCGTTTCGCATTGGCGACGGTGTTGGTGTTAGCATTGATGCTGACCAACGCGATCCTGTATCTGCGCGAACACCCAGCGCGCGCACAAGCATATCACAACGCCGCTGCCAACGCTACAAAGACATTAGAAGCACGTAGCACCAGCTTATATCGCCTGGCAGCAGAAGGCCCCGGAGATTTACACAAAGCACCTTCACCCCTCCGTTTTTGTGCAGAAGGGGACGAAGCCTTTCTGCCTACACACGCCGGGGGCAGCAATTTCTTTCCTGCCATCGCCAATGTGAGACCTGTCTGGCGGATGATATACCCACAAGATACACCCCATCTGTTTAACATTCGTCCCGATTTTACAACACTCGATTGGGCGTTCATTGTCGGCTATGTACTGAGTTTCATCGCGCTTCTCTTCACCTTTGATTCAATTTCCGGCGAACTCGAACGCGGAACATTGCGATTGACATTGGCAAACCCTATCCCGCGGCACATTGTCTTGGTCGGCAAGTTTTTAGGCACCTTCATCAGTATTAATATTCCGTTCGCCGTTGCGGTATTGATGAACCTACTCCTGATTTCTACCTCAGACGCTGTACAACTCAACACCGAGGCGTGGGGACGTTTAGGCATCTTGTACGGTATCGTTATCCTCTATACATGTCTCTTTATCGCTTTGGGGCTTCTAATCTCCGCGGCAGTACGAGAGAGTGGTGTAAGTCTTGTCGTGCTGTTATTAATCTGGGTAAGTTTTGTGGTATTTGTACCGAATACGTTGGCATCTATCGGCAGTCGAACCTCGGTACCCATCGCATACATGGAGTTTTGGAGCCAGCGTATTCAACTCGGAAACGAGGCACGCGACGCATATCGGGATAAATATGGAGATTCACAGACACCGCCACCGGTGCACGTACTCGGCGAATATGTCACCACAGAAGCAGAAGCATACGAACGCTTCAACGAAACATATTTGAAGCAGCAGATTGAACAAGGGAAACGGGCGCGTGCGATAACTCGTATTTCACCGACAGCGATTACGCAACGCCTCTTTGAATCTTTTGCCGGAACGGGGTTTGAACGGCATCTGCAATTTATTGAGAATGTGCAGCGTTACGCCCGTCAGTACCGAGAATTCGTTATTGATACCGATAGAGCAGATCCAGAAAGTCTTCATGTCGTTGGGATTCAGGAGGGTATGTCGCAGAAGTCTGTCAGTCCAGAGGCGATTCCCAAATTTAAAGACACACTCAGCCTCAACCGTGATGTCAACACAGCGGCGACGGATCTACTGTTGTTGGTGTTGTTCCTTGGTGTGCTTATGTCGGGGGCGTACCTCGCCTTTGTCCGTCTTGAGATTTGAATAGGTGATGGGGAGTTATCTGTTTCCTAATTCCACTCATGTCCAGTTTCAACTCATCACCTGCCAAATTGGTTCCGCACCCTCAACACCTACAAGTTTCTGATCTAACCCGCTGTGGAAATAAGTGAGTCGATTCGGGTCAATTCCGAGTTGATGGAGGATTGTCGCGTGCAGATGCCTGACATGAAATGGATCTGTGACCGCCGCGCTACCGAGTTCGTCGGTCTCACCAACGCTGATACCGCCCTTGATCCCGCCGCCAGCCATCCACATTGTGAAGCCGTAAGAGTTATGGTCACGACCTGTCCCCTTGGCGTACTCTGCTGTCGGTTGTCGACCGAATTCACCGCCCCATACAACGAGTGTTTCGTCGAGTAGTCCGCGCTGTTTGAGGTCTTTCAGCAGCCCGGCAATCGGTTTATCAGTCGCTTTGGCGTGCTTGTTGTGGTTTTTCTCGATGTCGTTGTGTGCATCCCAATTATCGTCGCCATGGGCACCACCGGAGTAAAGCTGAATGAACCTAACACCACGCTCAACCAACCGTCTCGCTAAAAGGCATTTCGTGCCAAATTCCTCCGTCTCCTTTTCGTTGACCCCGTACAGTGCTTTAATATGTTCCGGTTCGCTTTTCAAATCGACTGCTTCCGGTGCGGTAGACTGCATCTTGTAGGCTAATTCGTAACTCGAAATTCGAGCGGCGAGATCAGTGTTGTCGGTGCGTTTGGAGAGATGGGTTGTGTTAAATTGGCGCAAATAGTCGAGGAGCCTGCGCTGTTCGCTTTCACTCACGTCACTCGGACGCTCCAGATTCAGTATCGGGGCACCTTCTGAACGGAAAACTGTGCCTTGATAAACAGCGGGCATATATCCGCTACTCCAGTTCTTAGCACCGCTGATGGGACCCCCCGTTCGGTCAAGCATTACAACGTATCCCGGAAGATTTTCGTTTTCACTGCCAAGCCCGTAATTCACCCAAGATCCGAGCGACGGGTGACCGCTCAACACGCGACCTGCGTTCATCATCAGCATCGCTGAACCGTGCAGTGGTGAGTCTGCAGTCATTGACTTGATAAAGGCGATGTCATCAACACAGGTTGCAAGATGCGGAAAGAGTCCTGAGACCCACTGTCCCGATTCGCCATGTTGTTTGAAATCCCACTTTGGGCTGACGATGCGTCCCTCCGATCTCTCACCGCCGCGTCCTTTCGTTTTGACTTGAACGGTCTTGTCGTTGAGTTTGGACAGCGTCGGTTTGTAGTCGAAGGTGTCAACATGGCTTGGACCGCCATACATGAACAGGAAAATCACGCGTTTTGCCTTCGGCGTGAAGTGTGACGGTTTTGGCGTGAGTGGATTGAGATAGGGCGTTACACCGTCTGCCGCGACGGCTTGTGAATCGAGAAAACCGTCAGCGGATAGAAGTCCGGTCAGTGCAAGCGATGCGAAACCACCGGCAATATTACCGATAAATTCCCGACGGGTTTGACCACAGAAATCCCCTTTTGAATTTGTTTTTCTCTTGGTCTTAGGTAGATTGTCCATTACCGTATCTCCAATTTTAGTGTTTCTATTTTGTAGAAACGAAAACGGGTTGTATCAATCCAAAAAGATAAATTCATTTAGATTCAACGCCAATAACGCAAATCGGTCCAGTGCAACCTCTGGACTCACGCCTTCATGTTGTTGAAGTTCTTGCATGAGGGTTAATGCCTGTTGCACTTCGGATGACTCAGGTTCACGGCACAGCACAAGCCGAAGTCCAAATCGCACGCGGTCTTCGACTGCCACACCACCTTCCCACCGCATTCTATTGGCGAAAGCGAGTGCTTGGTCGTTGATAAACTTCCCGTTGAGCATTGTCAGCGATTGGGTTGGCACCGTTGTCGAAAAACGGACTGGACAGGTCGAATCGGTGTTTGCCTGATCGAATTGGTTCAGGATTGGGACGAGCAACGAGCGTTTAACCTTTACGTAAACGCTTCGGCGGTTTGCCTCATCCGGTGGTGATTGCCCCCAAACACTCCTCGGTCTTGAGGATGTCGCCAACACTTCTTTCGGTAGTTCAGGGAAAATACTCGGTCCTCCCATTTTAAGGTTCAGTTTTCCAGTGATCCAGAGTACTGTATCCCGAATCTCTTCTGCAGTCAAGCGACGCATGTCGAATCGCCAAAAGAGGTCATTGTTTGCGTCTTGTTGAATACATCTCGCATTGCTCTGTGCTGACATCCGATACGCGTTTGAGGTCATTATCAGTTTGTGCATCGCTTTTAACCGCCAACCGGTCGCGATGAATTCAGATGCCAGCCAGTCGAGAAGTTCGGGATGTGTCGGCGATGTGCCGAGTTGTCCAAAATCGTTCGTTGATTGGACAATGCCACGTCCGAAGTGGTGTTGCCAGATACGATTGACCATCACGCGTGCTGTTAGTGGGTTCTCAGCATTCGTCACCCACTCCGCGAGGATACGCCGTTTCCCAGATGACTTTGCGTCCTCTGGAACAGGCGGTATGTCTACAATAGGCGGATTCAACACTTCGGGAAATGCCGGTTTAACCTCGCGTCCGACAAGGTGCGGGTTACCACGTCGCAAGATGTGCGTCGGTGTCTGCTTACTCTCTGAAACCGACAGCGCCTGATGATCGTAAGGCACGCGCTGTCGCCGCCGCTGATCTCGCTGTTTTTTCAACTCCCTCTGTTGATCTACTAACGCCTTCAACGATTCGTTCGTTTCGATAAGTTCCGCATGTGTTTTTAGCAACTCATCAAAATTGACTGTAGCATTTGTTGAGAGTGGCTGTTTCTCAAAACTCGACCCTGACCACGAAACAGTCAGTTGCGGTTTATCGATATCTTTGTTGAAGTATTCAAGACGAATCGACACCTCACCATTCGTGAGCGCAACTTCGACATCTCGTTCACCGATCAATTCGGCGACTCTATAACCATTGAGAATCAATCTACAGGTGCCTTGCAGATCAATATGGAATGTATAAGTCGCCTCTTCTGGTACCTGTAACGTTCCTTCAAAAACCAAGCAGATGTCTTTCTTTCTACTGGCGGGTGCGAGTGAGAATAGATTGCTAAACAATCTCCCTTCGGCAGTAGGTTCACGGAGATCAAAATTATCAGGAAACTGCTCAAAGGTGTCTCGATAGAAGCGATATGTCAAATCACGCATCGGGGACACTGGCGCATCAGGTACTATCTCCTCTGAAATATTTTTAGCGAGTTCGATTTTGATGATTTCTTGTATCTCGAAGAGTTTGTCCTGTGCTTCTTGTTCTGCGAGTCGCTTTTCAGCGAGTTGTTTATCTCGCACTGCTTGCTGCTCCGGCGTGCCAATATCGGCAAGAGGACCGCGGTTGTTGGGCGTAATATCATGGAAAAACGCGAGTAGACTATAGTAATCCCGCGTGGAAATCGGGTCGATTTTATGGTCGTGGCATCGGGCACAACCGACTGTCATACCGAGCATCACTTGTCCTGTTGTTGAGACAATATCGTCAAGATAATCATACCGCGCGAGTTTCCGATCAGCAGGACTATCGTCCCAAACACCAAGTCGGTGATACCCAGTCGCAATGATGGTCTCTGTGGTTACGGTATCAAGTTCATCACCTGCCAGTTGTTCCTTGATGAATTGATCGTACGGTTTGTCTTTGTTGAAGGCGTTGACAACGTAATCACGGTATCGCCATATATAGGGCTTGTCTGAATCGTTTTCATAGCCATTGGTTTCGGCATAACGGACAAGGTCGAGCCAGTGCCGTCCCCACTTTTCACCGTAGCGTGGCGACTTCAGGAGTTTATCAATGAGTTTTTCATAAGCGTCTGGGGATGTGTTGTTCAGGAACGCTTCCACTGCTTCTGGCGAGGGCGGTAATCCTGTGAGGTCGTAGTATACCCGACGGATCAGTGTCAGTTTGCTGGCGGGTGCGGCGGGGGTTAAATCGTGTGCTTCGAGCTTTGCGAGAATAAACGCGTCGATCGGATTGTTGACCCAATCGGATGCATTCACTGACGGCACTTGGGGTCGTTTCAGCGGACGATATGCCCAATAATCCGATGCAGTTTTAGATTTGGGTTGGACGTTGGTATTTTGAATCGGATAAGGGAGTCCTATGTTGATCCATTTCGCCAGAATCTCAAGAGAGGTGTCATCTAACCTCCCATCAGGGGGCATCTGTGCTGTTTCTTGACCGTAACCGACCATCTCAAGTAGGAAACTATCGGCAGGGCTTTCAAGCGACACCGCAGCACCATAATCTCCGCCTTCCAGAATCTTTTCCCGACTCGTCAGTTGGAGTCCGCCCTCTACTTCAGCTCCACCACCGTGGCATTGGAAACAGTTCTGCTGGAGAATAGGCTTTACTTGAGAATTAAAAAATTCTACCTTCTCTGCATCACTCGGATGATCTGCATAACCGGTATTGAAGGAAGCCAGTAGGCACAGAAAAACAGTGGCAAGGAAATAGGAACGGTGAGGATGTCGCATGGTTTCCTCCATTCAAAGACAGTGCTTTGAAACGCTTTGTGCGATCGAAAATCCTTTGAACCTTAATATTTTGCCATCAATTCTTAGGAAATTAATTGCCTATTTGACGAAAATTCGATTTAAGGGTTTAGTGCGGTGTTAGATTGCTTGACCCAACTACCCTACGACGATGCTTCTCTTGTTTCCGCTGGCACGACGGAAACGCGTACAATAAAAGTGTTGGTACTTCCCTTCTCGCAAAACCAATTACCCGTTGCCCCTAACTTGAACTGTTGTCCGTGTGGGAATCGGTAAATCATTTGTCCGGTGACCCTGGGCGGAATGTCCCATACTGAAGCCAGTGCGTCGTTCGGAAATCCCTCTGTCGGCAGTTCAACGTCAGCGTCATACAAATCGAACGAACCTGTCGCCTCACCTTCGCCTACCTCTATATCAATGATAAGGGTTCCACCCTGTTCAAATGACGTAGCATCAATCTCAATGGGTGTATAGTTCTGATAGCCGGCTCCGGGCGCGCGGAAGGTGTTTGAAACTTCCATCAACTGCTGACGCAAACTGGGATCGTCTGATTCCAGTGAGGGCTTCTCTTCCAACGCGTATGCTAATAGTGTGAGATATCCTTGCGCTCGATTGTTGTGAGGGAATTTGCTATCTGGTTGGTGCATAATGACTGTGGCTTCAGGATTCAGGATCTGAATGTCCACTGGATAGGCGTAATAATCTTTGAGGGACGTAGCGAAAAGACTGACGCGTTCCCCTTTTGAACCCTCTATAAGTTCTGGCAAATCACGCGGCATTACCCAAGTATTTACAAAATTCTCGTTGAGCGTTTTTATGACTTCTGAATTCGAGAGCGGACCCGCTCTCAAGTTTTTACCGTTCGCTCAGCAGGATTCATCGTCTAAAGGACCCCAAGCAAGGACTGCATGAATCGGACGCTGTGTCGTCTCGGATTCCGCGACTGCTTCTTCAAGGGGTAGCCAGTTAATTTCAGCGAATTTGTAAAACTTCAATTCCAATCTTTTACGTGCTGCTTCGACCGTGATGGAATTTTCCCACTCAATGTCATCCCGCGCTTTTGTCGAAGTGGCAAGAAGTTCCATGCGCGGCACGAAGACCATATCAGCATGCCCAAAGTCATTGATGTCTACATTGCTATTGCGCGGCGGAAGCGCGAGCGAAAAGTCGCAAATAGTGCCTGTCTTCAAGTTAATGCGTAATCGTCCTGCAAACTGTGATGGAATAAAACGGGCTTCGTCTATCAAATGCTCGTGAGTGCCAGGTTTCCATCCGGGTTTGTGGCGGGTTGCCAAAGTAAATTCCGCATGAATTCGGAACGTGATGTCTGCATAATCCGGCGAAAGTGCGCGTAAACAGGCGAAAGTTCCTTTCTGCCCGTGCCGTAACTTTCCTGTAGCCCCCGGGTGAAATTGGGAAAGAAACGGGATAACGCTATCCATATCCAGTTCCCATACGTCCCCTACCGTCACATTTGACGATGGGAGAAAGGCGTTGAAAGCCTCTCCGTTATATTCTCTGGTAGGTTCGTTTGGTGACAGATCAAAGAGCTCAGCGTTTTCTGGTAATTTTTTGTGTAAATCGTAAGTCGCATCGGCAATTGGGTCCCAATGTGCATGTATTTCTAAGGGAGCTGAATTCTTCAAAACATTATTCAGATCTATCATTCGTTGTCCTCCATTGTATAACTCATCTATACACGTTCTTGGATGCACTTTTTGCCACTGTTGGGACAATGGGCAACCCATATTCCCGTATAAATTGTCAAACTGCATCTACGGTAAAGGTTCGCCTTCGTTGGTAGTCCGTTCTGCATAAAGTTCCTGTAACCGAGTCGTTACGGGACCGATGTCTTCGTCGCCAATTTTTCTGCCATCAACCTCTAAGACCGGACTTAGTTCACCCACAGTGCCGGTCGTAAAGACCTCGTCCGCTGTGTAAATCTCGGTCAATGAGACATTTCGTTCTGTTAGTGGGATACCTGCCTCACGAGCAATGCTGATGACAGTGCCCCGCGTAATTCCGGGTAGGCAGCTATCGGCATGTGGTGTCAGCACATGCCCGCGCTTTATAGCAAAGATGTTTGTTGCGTTCGTTTCTGAAACGTATCCGTGAATGTCGAGCATAATCGCATCGTCCACGCCAGCGACATTCGCCTCAATCTTGGCGAGGATGTTATTGATTAGGTTGTTGTGATGAATCTTGGAGTCAACACACTGCGGTGGATTCCGTCGGATTGCTGAGGTAATTAAACGGATGCCACTCTTTGAATAGATAGGCGGTTTCCACTCTGCAAGCACAATTAAGGTGGTCCCGTACTGATTGACGCGTGCGTCCATGCTGGAGGTAACCTTTTTCCCGCGACTGAGCGTTAGGCGGATATGAACGCCGTCTCGCATACCGTTGGCTTCAAGCGTCTCAAAGATCGCTTTCTTGACCTCGTCGCGCGTTGGGATGTTTGCGAATGCCATGGCGTGCGCAGAATCCATGAGCCGATCCAGATGTTCATCCAGCGCGAAGATTTTTCCGTTATAGATACGCAAGCCTTCCCATACACCGTCCCCGCCTTGAACGAGGCTATCGAACACGGAGATCTTCGCGTCTTCGCGGGGTAGGAGTTCACCGTTAACGTGGATTAAAATGTTTTCATTTCTTGAATCAGGTAATTGTGGTTTCATATTTCCTCCATAAATTGGCTCTCGGCTGTCGGCTTTCAGCCGTCAGTAACAAGAGGTTTCTGATTAACAGAAAAACCTCTTTGCTGACTGCTGATGGCTGACGGCTATTCTACCATGTATCACGGACGCTCACACCTTCATCCGTTAGATAGGTTTTGATGCTCTCAATCGTGAATTCGCCGTAGTGTGTGATAGAGGCGACAATCGCGGCATCGGCATTGCTTTCGACGAAAACATCCCGCAGGTGCTGTGGGTTTCCTGCCCCCCCAGAGGCGATTACTGGCACCGGCACCAACTCGGCGATTGCACCTGTCAATTCGAGCTCATATCCGGCTTTCGTGCCATCTGCATCGATGCTATTGACGACAATTTCGCCTGCGCCCAAATCCACACCTCGTGCTGACCACTCCAGTGCATCCCAACCGACGGGTGTTCTCCCACCGTCTATGTAAATTTCATAACCGCTTGGGATCTGCTCACTTTTCGGAACTCGCTTTACCTGCATGCTCAACACGACACACTGGCTACCGAACGCTCGTGCGCCTTCCGCTATGATCTCAGGATTCCGCACGGCACCGGAATCTATACTCACCTTCTCAGCACCCGCGAGTAGAACACGACGCATGTCTTCAAGCGTCCGCAACCCACCCCCGACGGAAAAGGGGATAAAGATTTCAGCGGCAACAGCAGAGACGACATCAATCATAATATCGCGCCGTTCATTGCTTGCTGTGATGTCGTAGAAAACAAGTTCATCGGCACCGCCTTCGTAATAAAACCGCGCCATCTCAACTGGGTCGCCGACATCGACATTGCCTTGAAAAGCGATGCCTTTGGTGACCTTTCCGGCACGCACGTCTAAACATGGGATTATCCGTTTCGTTAGCAAAGTAGCCTCCTATGAAAAACGGGTTAGTTTTCAAATCGCTGTTTGAATATATTTAAAATATCGTCGAATTCGGTGACCTTCAGAAGTTTGTACATCCCCGCGAGTATGAACAGACTCAATCCGATTGGTGCAAATACCCCAACAGCGCGTGGAATGATGCCTACTGTGCCGAGCCAATCAATTTCAATGACTCCGTTGGTCAACCAGCAGACAAACCCCATCACTGCTGAGGCAATCAAGATTTTGAGCGTTAGCGAGACAACCGAGCGCAACCCTAATCTTCCAACCTTGCGGCGGAGCAATAACAGTAAAACGGCACAATTTAGTGTTACGGTCAGGACCGTTGAGAATACCACAGCGCGTGGGTCCAAGAAGAGTCCGCGATAGATAAACAGATAGTTGAGGCAGATGTTGAGCACAACGGCACAAATGCTGACAATGACGGGCGCGCGAATATCTTTGTGGGCGTAGAACCCATCTGTAACAATCTTGAGGGTTGAAAATCCGCATAGACCAAACGCATAGACAAATAGGAGTCCCGCCGTTTCGATTGTGTCCTCTTCGAGAGTTGCCCCCCATTCGTAAAGCAAACGGCAGATCGGTTCTGACAGGACCATGAGTCCGATGCCAGCGGGAATTGTTGAGACAAGCATTAGACGGAGGGCATAAGAGAGGGCGTTCTGAAAATTTTCTGTTTCTCCGGCTGCTACGAGTTTCGCGAGTTGTGGCAGTGCCACCGTTGAAATCGCAACACCGAATATCCCGATAGGGAGATGCATAACGCGATACGCTCTGGTAATCCACGTCAACCATCCGGAATCTGAGGTAATAAAGAACGTGTTCGTCAGTAGATTCACCTGCACCGCCGCGACTCCTAACACAGCGGGCCCAATTAAATGCATAACTTGAAGCACTCTCGGATCTCGCAGACTCAATAATGGACGGTACCGATAGCCGACGCGATACATAGACGGCACCTGAATTAGGAATTGAGCGATGCCGCCGACAATTACACCGATAGCCATGCCCGTTACGGGGTGAATCTCTACCAGTGGAAACAAATAGTAACCGCCTATGCCAACAGCAACGGAGCTCACGTTAAAGAAGGTGGACGCACATGCTGGAATACCGAACCGTCCCTTGCTGTTCAATAATCCCATAGCGATTGCCGCAAATGACACAAAGAGTAGATACGGAAACATCAACTGCGTGAGATAAATTGCCAGTTCAATTTTGCTGTCAAATCCGAAGTGTTCGATATTGTCTAAATTCCTATCGAAATTGTCTCGTGCCAACACATCGACGACAACGGGGGCGAAAATGATGCCGAGTACTATGATACCGATTAGGACAAGGAATGCCAGATTAAAGATGCGGTTCGTAAGATTCCACGCTGCTTCTTCACCGTCTTCGGCTTCTGTTGCGAGGAATGTGGTGATGAACGCCTTGCTCAAGATGCCTTCGCCGAACATATCGCGTAGGAAGTTCGGTATACGGAACGCAAGGTAGAACGGGTCGGCACTTGTTTTTGAAGGGAAGTAGTAACCTATCGCCGTTTCGCGGGCGAGGCCCAATAATCTGGACACCATCACAGCAATGCTGACGACTCCGACTGCACGGGGGACGTTCTGATTCTGTTGCGCTGTGGATTTCGTTTCATTTTCCATTTTTTTAAATGGTTATCAGTTTTCAGTTAAGATAGTTATCGGCTGACGGCTATGACCTTGATAAAAACAATTAGGCTGTCTTTACGCTATGCGACTTTTAAACTTGCTTGACATTTCGCATAAATTTGTGTAAATTTAGAGAAACAATAGCAGAAAGGAGGACTTAAGATGCAAGAAAAGCGATATTTTACGGTTGAAGAAGCCAACCAATGTATCCCTGAATTAGTTGATGAGATTTCACAGTTAAGAGCCATAAGAAACCTGCTTGCAGGACTACACGCAGAAATCACGCCACTCTTGGAGGTGGTCTCTTCTAACGGTGGTAGTAAGCACACTCCCGCGCTCCTTAAAGCAACTGCCGACTTTGAGGAAATTTTAGAACGGATTGCGGCGCGCGGCTGCCATCTGAAAGGGCTTGACCCCGGATTAGTCGATTTCCCCCACCTCCGTGACGGTAGGGAGGTCTATCTCTGTTGGCGGATCAATGAAAATAAGATCCGCTACTGGCATGAAATTGAGGACGGATTTGAGGGACGACAACCGTTGTAATCCTGTAGGAGGGGTTTCCAACCTCGATTCCTTACATTCTAAAAAAATGGTTCGTCGGTCCGTGTCCATGTCCAATGTCCAAGGCGTGCTGAATGGCACCGGTAATATACGCCTTTGCGATCCTAACAGCATCAATTAAATCCTTGTCGTGTGCCAGCTGCGTCGCTATAGCCGCCGAGTAAGTGCAACCTGTGCCGTGTGTGTTTTCTGTCTCAACGCGTTCCGCTTCAAAAAGAGACCATTCACCGTTGCAATAAAGCACATCGGTTGCGTTTTCTCCGGTAAGGTGTCCACCTTTGACGAGGACGGCGTGACAACCGAGTCCAGCAATTGTTTCTGCGGCACTTTTTGCGTCATCTATGTTTCGGATATCCTGCTGTGCGAGCAACTCCGCCTCATAGACGTTAGGTGTAATCACCGTCGCAAGTGGAATCAACGCCGTTTTGAGGCTATCAATCGCCTCGTCTTTCAACAGTGGGAATTTGCTCTTGGAGATCATCACCGGATCGATGACGATGGCAGGCGGTGTATATTCTCTCAACTTCCCAGCAACCGCTTCAACAATCGCCGACGAGGAGAGCATTCCTGTTTTGACGCTGGCTACATCGAAGTCTGTGAAGACTGCATCCAACTGTGCTTCAATTAGCGAAATAGGTAAATCGAATGCGTCGGTTACTGCCACCGTATTCTGTGCCGTAACAGAGGTAATCGCGGACGTAGCAAAGCCGCCATTTGCGGAAATCGCCTTGATATCCGCTTGTATGCCAGCCCCGCCACCTGAATCTGAACCTGCAATCGTTAAAATCTGTTTCATGTTTTTAGTATGTAAGCGTGCTTAACGCAAAGTATCAAGATAGCGTCTCGCCTGTTTTTTAGCGTTTGTGGAACCCATAACGCCTGACATTACAGCGACACCGAAAGCCCCCACGGCTAAACATTCCGTAACCCGTGCTGGTGTAACTCCACCTAACGCGAAGACAGGCAGTTTAACATTTTCTACCACCTTCGCGAGTCCTTCTACACCGACCGTGGGACCATATCCTGGTTTGCTCGCTGTGGGATAGATCGGACTATAAGTAACGAAATCTGCACCTTCCGCTTCCCATTTTTGTGCTGCATCAAGGCTATGCACCGAGCATCCGATATGGAAATCATCTGTAGTTTGTGCTTTTATTTTCTCTACAGGTGCTGCGTTCGCTGGCAGATGAACCCCTGCCGCACCTACATCGTGTGCAATCTGTGCGTTCGTGTTTATGAAAAGTTTCGCCTCGTAATTTCGACACACCTCGGCGATCGGTTGTGCCAATTGAAGTAACTCGGTATCGTCTAAGTCCTTTTCGCGCAATTGAATAGCGGTGACACCGGCATCTAACAATTCAGAAACGACATCCACTAACGGAGTAGGTGCACATTGGTGTCTGTCTGTGATGGCGTACAACCTGAAGTCTATCATTTTGCCGGGATCCGTCGGAGGCGTGCCGCGAACGCACCATCAATGCTGTGTTCATGTGGAAATGTTTGGACGAAACCTTGTGGTGTTATGATACTTGGTGGAACATCGGGCAAAAAACTTCGAGCATTTTCCACTCGATACATCGGAAAATCTGTCAAAAACCGCTGGATGATGTCCTCATTTTCTATCGGTTCTATACTGCAAGTACTGTAGACGAGAATGCCACCCGGTTTGATGTGTTGTGCCGCGTTCTTCAAGAGACTATATTGCATCTCACTGAGAGCCTGAACCTGCTTGGCGGTTTTGTTCCATCGGATGTCGGGATGTCGCCGAAGGGTTCCAAACCCTGAGCACGGTGCGTCGATAAGGACAGCGTCTGCGGTTTCGATAAAGCTGAGATCGGCTTTTGTCGCGTCCATCATTCGGGTCTCAACGTTGCGCGCATTGACACGTTGACAGTTCTTTTGCAAGCGTGCTATTTTTTTCTCCGACACATCCACGGCGATAATTTTTCCCGCATTACGCATGAGATGCGCGAGGTGTGTCGTCTTACCACCCGGTGCAGCACATACATCCACTATGAATTCCGATGTCTCCGGTGAGAGCAGCGGTGCCATTAACATCGCACTCTCGTCTTGAACATAGATGTCCTCTCGGTTGAGAATATCCTTTAATGTCTGTTCGTTGGTAGTATCAAAAGCGGTGATGGCACGGTTTTCGAGCGTTATTCCGTCGGGTGCGATTTTGGAAGCGGTTGCGGCAATACCGTTCATCTCTAACGATTGACAAACTTCTTCACGTTGTGTCAGGCGGGTATTCACGCGGAGTGAAAGCGGTGCGATTTGATTGCTCGCGCGACAGAATGCCAACGTCCACGAAACGCCGCGCGTCTGGAGCCATCGCTCCACCACCCACGTCGGATAGGACAACGAAAACGCAATGTGTTCGGTCGGATTTTCATCGAGCGATGGATAGGTTAATGTTGTGCCTTCGCGTTGCACAGAACGGAGTACTGCGTTGATGAATCCCGCTGCCTTCCGTCTATTGGAGGATTTGCGTGGATGAGGTGTCGCGAGTTGGACGGTTTCAAAGATCGCTGCGTGTGCAGGGATCCCATCGAGATGTAACAGTTGGAACGCGCCGAGTCGCAAGATATTGCGATGCCGCGCGTCTAATTGAAATCGAGGATTGATAAACTGGTCCAGCACCCAGTCCAGCTGCTTCTGCCATCGGGTAACGCCGTAGACAAGCCCGTTTACCAATCGACGTTCGCGTCCTTCGATAGAGTAGCGTCCAAATGCCCTGTCAACGACAGATGCTATGGGTGTACTGCTGTGCGAAAGGGTGAGTAAGCACTCTAAGGCGACTGTGCGTGCGTTCATAATTCACGATAACGCGAGATTTCACCATTCACGGTTTCGGTACCTCGCGAACTCCCTTTGTTAGCACCAAGTCATCCAATAGAGCGTCAAAATTACGCTGCTTCTGCAGTAAGGGCGTTCAGCTTGCGGGTGAGTCGGGACTTTTGGCGATTCGCTGTCCCTTTTTTGATGACACCTTTACTGGCAGCTCTATCCAAGAGACTTACCGTGGTCCGGCACAATTCTTGTGCTGTATCAACGTTGCCTGCCTCAAGCGCAGTTTCCGTTTGTTTCAGCACTGTTCGCAATGTCACTTTGCGATGCCGATTGCGTATCCGTTTCGTTTCATCCGCCCGTGCGTGTTTCTTTGCAGATTGTCGATGCAAAACTCATACTCCTTGTTATGAACATGTCCTCAAGAATCGAGGCGTTGCGTATCTTTTACGATATGTGTACTTAATGATACCACAAAATATCGGGTTTGTCCACAATTTTTGTAATGATGGAAAAGTTGGTGCCAGCATACCCAGAGCGGCGCAGTGCGAAGTAGATATTTCATTGATACTTTTCTGACTGCATTCGGTAGAGTGTTGCATACCTACCGCCTTTGTTCATCAGTTGTTCGTGGGTACCTTCCTCAAGGATTTTCCCTTCGTCAATGACGAGAATCCTGTCTGCCATACGAACTGTTGAGAAACGATGGGAGATTAACAACGTTGTCACGCCTTGTGTGAGCGTTTTGAAACGTTGAAAGAGAGCATATTCGGATTCTGCATCGAGAGCGGCTGTCGGTTCATCCAAGATTAAGATTTCTGCGTCCCTCATAAAGGCACGTGAGATGGCGATTTTCTGCCACTCTCCGCCGGATAAATCGGTGCCGCCGTCAAAATGCCGTCCCAGTAAAGTTTGATATCCATCAGATAGTTGTGAAACGACGGTATCTGCTTGACCTTGCTCCGCTGCCTGAATCACCGCCGATTCGTTGTTGACCTGTTCTACGTTCCCGATACCGATGTTTTCCGCCGCGGTTAGGAAAAAGTGTGAAAAATCCTGAAAGACTGGGGCAATTTTCTGGCGTAGACTCTCAAGGTGATACTGATGTAAGGGGACATCGTCGATGAATATCTGTCCCTCTGTTGGGTCATAAAAACGGCAGAGGAGTTTTATAAGTGTCGTTTTACCAGCACCGTTTTCGCCAACGATGGCGAGCGTCTCTCCAGCATTTACTGAGAAGGAGATGTCGCTGAACACGGTGTTCTCACGTCCCGGATACCGGAAAGAGACGTTCCTGAATTCGATGGTTCGGTTAATGTGGGAAAATGCTTCGGCGGACTCACCGGTTTTCACAGTAGGCTCCAACTCGAAGAAGGATGATAAAGTATGAAATTCTATTGTGGAGCCGGTCAGATTCCCAATTTTTAAGGTCAGCTGCCAGAACGCCGCCTGTAAGCCATTCACAATCGAAAAATACATTGCTACCTCGCCAACGGTAATCTTCCCTTGAAACGCGATCAGCACGACGTAGATGTAGAGAAGTGTGAGTCCGATACCGTGTAGGAGTGTAAAAAGCAGGGTGATTTTGGTGTGTGAGATTCTCACAGACAGGAATCGTTTGAAAAGTGTATCAAAAAGTTCCCGGTACCGATTGATAAAGTAGGCACCCAGATTAAAGAGTTTTATCTCTTTTACGGACTCAAGATTAAAAAGGAGTCCATGGAAGTATCCCAATTGACGGGATTCCGGCAGCTGGTCCCAACGGGTGTCAAAAGCGTATTGGTGATGGCGATATTCTGCGAAGAGATGGGGTAAAGCGACGAGGAGCATTACAATCGGGATAAAGGGGTTGATTGTTACCGTTAAACTTAAGAGCGAAATGAGCGTAATGCCGTTGCTAATCGTGGATGACAGCACCCAAAGCATGCCTTCAAGGAGCGTTGAGTTTTCTCTGAGGAAGCGGAGTTGATCGTAAAATTTGTTCTCATCAAAGTATGCCAGTCCGGTGAGTTGCGATGCTTTTTTCATGACCTGCTCGTCTATGTCAGCAATGAGCAGATCTGAGAGCGTAGAGCGAACAACATCTGATGCTGGATTCATAATGAACGGAAGGATGTTACAGAGGATACAGCCGATGCCGAGAAGGATTGTTGTCGTTTCCAGTGCAGTTCCGGTCTTTACGATGGCTACCACGTCGTTGACGAGGTGATTGAGCAGGAACGCGGAAGTCGCGGGAAGACTGCTGGAAATAACAAGAAACAGCAAAAGTAAAGAGGTGCGTTTGGCTGAAGTCTGCCAAGCGAAGGCAAGTACCTTCAGACTCATTTTCACAGTATCGACGGCCAATGTCTTCCAAGAAAGTAGTTTTTTAAACATCGTAATGTTCCGCTTGGAGGGTGTAGAGTCGGGCATATAATCCGTTGTCTTTCATCAATTTTTCGTGAGACCCTTCTTCGATCACTTTTCCATCATCAAGAACAAGGATTCGCTCCGCCATACGTACAGTTGACATGCGATGAGAAATCAGGACGGTTGTTTTCTCTTTCGTTAATTCCTGAAACCGGGCATAGATATCGTGCTCACTACGGACATCAAGGGCTGCGGTGGGTTCATCCAAGATGAGGAGTTGCGCGTCTCGAGTGAGGGCGCGAGCAAGTGCTATTTTTTGCCATTGTCCACCTGAGAGTTCTGTTCCATCTTCAAACTGACGCGAGAGGACGGTTTCATATCCCTTTGGGAGTTGGTCGATAAAATCGGCACCTGCTTTTTCCGCGGCTTCCTTGATATGCTCTAATTCAGAAAGTCGGTCAACATTACCAAGGCCGATATTTTCCTGTGCACTGAGTTGGTATTTGAGAAAACTCTGATCCACGACGCTCATTTGGGCGCGTAGATCGTCCAGATCATAGTGATGAATGGGGACATTATCGAGATGAATATCTCCATCACTCGGATCATACATTCGTGTGATTAATTTCACTAAGGTCGTTTTGCCAGCACCATTTTTTCCAACGATGGCGACGGTTTCTCCAGCGTGAATGTTCAAGCAAATACCGTCCAAAATCTTTCGGTCTGTGTTTGGATAAGAAAAGGAGACATTTCTCAATTCAATGCCTTTTTGAAAGGGGCGTGGTGCCTTTTTGGCGAACGCTTTCGGGGTCATTTTAATGACTGGCTTCCTTTTAAGAAAATCATAAAGGTGGGTTAAAAAACTCCCAACGTGGTGCATAAAGGCGAAGTTGAAAAGGGAGGTGCTCATGCTCGTCCAGATGATAAGGACGGCACCCGCGTAGGCAGTGAGTTCACCGACACTTAACTCGCCGCGAATCGTCTGTCGAAAAAGGGCAACATACACGACACACACGGCTGTACCGCCCAATAAGGCATAGAGTGAAAGCGTACGAAACTCACGCTTTCGGACAGACCAGAGCACGCCGAGAACCCGAGTAAAGATACGCCGATACTTTCCAAAAAAGAAATTGTGTAGCCCAAAAATACGCACATCTTTAGCGGTATCGTGAGAGAGGAACTGATTTCTGAAGTAATCGAGTTTTCGAGCCTCAGGTGCTTGAAATTGAAGCGCGATTCCAAAGAGGTTTGCGTATTTATAGTGCGCTAATGCGTAGGGTAACGCGCAAAACATTAGAAGGAGGGGTGCCAGTGGATGAAACAAGGATAGGAAGATGGCTACGGAAATCAGTGCCCAAAAATCGCTGCCAGCCTGAAAAGCGTAGATAACTAAGTCGGCACTACTTCCTTCGACACGCCGAACCCGTTGGAGTTGGTCATGCAGTTTTGGATCTTCAAAGTGTGCGATGCCTGGATGTTGGTTGGCAGTTTCCATGACGAGGAGTGCCACATACCGACGCATCTTATCACCAAGGACGCTTTTCACGAGAAGAAAAATCGGCTCCATTATTTGCATGACGACTGTGGCAAGTGCTAATCCAATCAAAAGTGGAGCCGCGTCCCAAAAACTCTGATCGTTCGTATCAGTGATAGCGATGACCATATTAATTGCATCCTTGCTTAAGTAAAGGATGAAGACCGGTAACACGCCTTGGATGAGCATTAGGAAAAACAGGACGACTGTCTCAACTTTTCCTGCGCGCCATATCATGCCGAAGGCGCGGAAAATCGCTTTGTATACTGGACCCCATTCTTTTACAGGAGGATTCCACTGTTCAAGTTGGATGTCAGATTCTTTCTGTTGTTCCATCAAATTCTTCGGGCTTGAAATTTTGCTCTTGAGTGTGTGGAAGAAAGCCCGCTCCTTGTATCAGACTCTTTATTATAGTAACCTAAGTTGCTATCTTTGTAGCAGAATGTGTTAGATTGTGCTGGTTTTTGTAGCATAGACTGTTAGTCTGTGCTTCTGCGTGCGCAAACTGAAAGTTTACGCTACAAAAATGCAGGTTTCATAACTAAAATCTTGTAGGTAGCAACTTGGGTTATAGTAGTAAAGTCTATAATTATTTGGACATTGGCGATAGGCGAGGATACAATCCTCGCCAGCGGCGGTGAGGCTCGTTTGATGAATAACTATCTACATATTTTTGGGCTTTACTGTGTAAATGCTAATTCTCGGTGTGGAGCGCGTCGACAGGTGAAAGCTGCGCCGCCCGCATCGCAGGATAGACACCGAACCCCACACCCATAACAATCGAGAAAATAACGGAAGTCAATATCCACGAAAAGGAGAGGACAACGGGCCACGTCTCCACAATTGGCACAATCCGCACCGCAAGCCATGCCATTCCGTGTGCTGCACCCCAACCGCCCGCGATGCCGAGCACCTCACCACACAAACAGAGGCAGATCGATTCCGTCAAAAATTGGCAAAAAATGTGAATTCGTTTCGCACCGACTGATCTCCTTAAACCTATCTCCCGCGTCTTTTCACCAACAGAAACGAGACAGATATTCATGATACCGACACCGCTGACGAACAGCGAGAAACCCGCAATGCTGCCCAAGGCGATCTTTATCACCTTTTGAATATGATCCAACCGCTTGAAGGTCAGTTTCGGTTTATAAGCCTCGATAAAGCCATCCAGTCTCGGGTGTCTTTTACGCACGATATCCTTAACAGAAGCACTGATACTGTTAATATCGCCCCCCTTTTGAAAAAAGACAATCAGGTATTCAATGTCGTGCTTGCCTGTAAGCCGTTGTTGATATGTTGTCAGTGGGACACATAAGGCATCATCCAAGGAATAGGACCAGGTGAGGCTACGACCCTTGGATTTCATGACCCCTACAACACGCATCCGTACTGTCTTTTGCGGCCAATGATGACGGACCTTTACCTCTTGCCCGACTGGAGACGCTTCTCCGAACAGTTCCATAGCGGAGTCTGCCCCCAAGACACAGACTTGTGCTGCAGTTTCTATATCGTTTTCGGTGAGAAATCTGCCGTCTTGTAACTCCCAACCCATGCCGAGCGCATAGTCTGCAGTCGCAGCTTCTAAAAGGACCCTGGTTTGATTCCCATTTCGGTTGGTAACCAAGATTTCAAAATCTTCATAATTGGGCAAAACATATAGTACTTCGGGGCATTCTGCCTCAATTGCAAAAGCGTCTTTAAAGGTATATCGCTCAGTAGGAGGTCGGACGAGCCGTCCGCGTTTGAAGCTGGAGTGGAGCGTAAAGATTGTGAACTGATTTGCACCACCAAGTTTTTCGATATCTTCGGCGATGATCTTTTTCCCACCATCACCGATAGCGATCATACACAGCACACCCGCAATCCCGATGAAGATGCCGAGAATGGACAATCCGGCACGGAGTCTATTTTGCGCGAGGGGCTTCACACCCGCGGTGATAACGTCACGAAGTTTCATTTTGGATTTTCCTGTAAGCAATATTAGGTTTTGAGGAGTGTTGCCCTACTTCTGGCCGAGCACCTTCAGAAACGCTTCATCATCCTTTACATCTGAAAATTCAGGTGTCTCAAGGAAATTCGGGTAGTATGTATCCTGATTATAAGGATTTCTCACATAGTAATCCTGAGCGACTTTTAGATGATGTAAAGTTTTTTCTCTGTCCTTCTCAGAAGCCCAGATGCTTGCGGCAAGTTGGAAGTGGGCATAATGGTTGTCATCTTCCAAATCAATGGCGGCTTGTAGGAAGTGTTTCGCCTCGTTATACTTCTTTGACCACAACAGACAACAACCGATATCGTGAGCAAGCCACATAAGGTTGCTGAGATTTACAGGTTGACCCGCATCCAGTTTTTTCAACTCTCCTTCCAGATATGTACGCACTTCCGTAAAAATTTGATCGAAACGATCCCAATCTCCCTGTTTACCGTACATGAGAAGTCGATTTTCTTTCACAATCAACCAGAATTGAAAATAATGCTTTGAATCGGGTTCATTGTTAGCATGTTCTAACTTTTCTATTTCAAGGAGTGCCTCATCGAACCTGTCGTTGCCTCGTAGGACATCTATTCCGGTTTGGAGGAACTCGCCACGACTGAAGTAACTCACGCCAGGGTTCTCTAATCGTTCAGAGGCGTCATTATAAAGTTGAATCCAGTCATCTATACGATCTTCCGCCGCCCAACATCCAGCTACGCTTAAAGTGGAGGCAGCCTCCAACACATATTTATCTGGCAAGTGCTGGCACGTCCAACGGTAAAGCCGAGCGTGTTCCTCAATAGCTTCTCGATTTCTTTCAAGAGAAGCGAGACTGTAAACCAACGCCTCACGCGACCAGAAACGCTCCGTATCATTTGGTGCATCCTCCATATACTTACGGAGTAGAGATATCCGTTTTTCCATGCCAAGTTTACCCATATAGGGGTATATTTCATCGGCAGCAAGATGCACCAATTCAGGCGTGATTTCACCCTTAAGGGCATCTTCAATCTCGTTACAGGCTTCTGTAAGAATATCCGCTCTTGATGCGGGATCGGATTTTACTTGTTCTATGAAGGCATCGAACTTGTTGCGAATTTCTTCTAATTGTCTCATGACGTTCTCCTTCAGATTATCTGATAATTGTAAATGACCGAAGAATTCTTGATCTAAGAATTCGTGGTCTGTTCGTAAACGCTTTCGCGCGCGTTGGAGTCTACTCGTAATTGTATTCACCGACACTTCCAAGAGTTTGCCGATCTCTTTCGTTGACATTTCGTCGAGATAGTAGAGTGTTACAACTGCGCGTTCATTCTCTGGAAGTTTTTCCAAAAGTTTTTGGACAAGTTCATGGTAACGTTCGGTGCTCTCTGTCATCCGCTGTTCCGATATATGATGTGTATAAGAGGATTCCTCGATTTCTTCCGGGCGTGTGTCCTCCAACGATTGCATCACAAGTTTTTGTTCTTGCTGCCGCTTTTGCTTTCGTAACCAATCAATGCAAAGCCGATTTGCGGTAACATGAAGCCACCCGGCAAATTGATTGGGGTTCCTGAGTGTTGGCAGTTTTTTGTATGCCTTAAGGAAGGTGTCTTGCATGATCTCTTCCGCATAGTGGAAATCGTTAATCTTTCGCCATGCAAGGGCGTGAATACTCTTTTGGTACTTTTCGACCAAGGTGCTGAATGCAGCGTCGTTGCCCGATAAAATTTCGCGGATCAATTGAACATCGTCTCCTCTTTCCACGGGATTTCCTCCTAATGAACAGATTGGATCGTGTTGCATTCGCCAACATGGTTAATGAAATGTCGGATTTTGTAAAATTAAGCAGTCCGATGCGGTTCGCACCTTCTATAATTTAAAGACGAAAGTTTGACGAAAAAACGTGCATTGGGTCAAAAAAGATGAAAAAATATGAATTTTTTACGGATGGAACAGCAAAAAGGGCAGGCAGCACAAATACTTTCTGGCGTGCAGTGTCCGAAGAAAAGAACACGCGGAACTTGAAAACTATACGCTAAACTTCAACGCGTACAAATGCAAGGAACGCTCCGGAGAGAAAAACAACGAAAAACAACGTTAGCAACAGCAGATCTACTGCTGCAGCGTTGAAATCGCGACCGAGACTGAGCGTATCTTCAAACGTTGGAATTGATTCTGGGCTGATGGGCTTTTTCGACATACCCTCATAAACCCCAATGATATGCGGACTTTCGGGATCGGCTCTATCCATATCCGAGACGAATTCTCGGTATTCACGGGCATAACGCTGCACGTTCTCCACGAATTGTTGGTGCCGTTCAAACCCAGTGCCAGCAAAAACCTCAAGAAGATGCTGGACAAGCACGACTGGTGAGACGCGGGTGACAGAACGCGCCAGTTGAATTTGGGCATGCTGTTGCGCTAAGTATTCGTGGATCAAACGTTCCCGCCCCGTCACATCTTTGATAACATATTCACCCGCGAACTCCATTTTTTGCGCTGAATCCTTAGGCATGTCTTGCAAACGAGCCTCGTATTCACCCTTAAGTTCACCTACAAATTGCATCGCGCGTTCGTTGAATTCATAATAAGTCATTGATGGTGAAAATCCGCTTGCAATAGAGGCAAGCGTACTCGGCATGAAAACCACGAAGGTGACCCACATCAATAGAAGGATCACAAGACTCGCTGCACTCCGCCGCACACGCGACGACACCAACAAACCTAACGCAAGAAACAGGCACAGGTACAGCATCGCAATGAAAAGGATAACGCCTAAACGGCTCCACGTATCAGTACCAAGTTGGACCTCGCTGGCCGTGGAAATTACCAACAGGTTCATCAAAATCGCGAGCACAAACGGGACGCTAATACTGACCAACGCGCCTAAAAATTTCCCAATCAACACGGTATGACGCGGGACAGGGTTTGCCAGCGTCAAACGGAGTGTCCCATGCTCGCGTTCGCCAGAAATCGAATCAAAGGTGAACAGGATCGCAATGAGACTCAAGACGTACCCGATCACAAACCCCCAATCTATTTTGATAGTGTCCGGACGAATATTTTGTCGATTGAGCGTCGCAGGCATATAATCTAACTGCCAGAAGCCTGCTAAGTCATCGGTGGCCCAAGCGTAAAATCCGCCGTAGACATTGTCAGCCAAAAAGTCCTCACCGCCATCTGCACAGAAATGGAGAGACGACGGTTTTTTGTAAAGGTATCCAGGACCCACTTGGGCAATCAGATACAAACTCGTTCGGGATTTTAAGCGATTCAACGATTCTGTGACGGCATCATGATATTTCTGCATCCGCACAGGATGTTCCTGCAGATGCACAATCGCATTGATCAGCATCAAGCCGAGAAGCAATACTGTTGCCAGCGCAAATCGGAGACTATTCAGATTATCATAAATTTCTCGTTTCGCAATATGCCACATTGGTTATCAGTCCTCAGTTATCAGTTTTCAGAAGATTGGTTATAGGTTATAAGTGGTAGGTTATAAGTAAAGAGCGGTGTTTTGCTTGGGTGTTCTTCGCGGAGTCCCTGAACCCTCTTAACTTATAACTTATAACTGTTAACTTATAACTATTCTACACTTCACTTCTTTGGAAAACCAGAAATATCCCGATGAATAGGACGAGGTTGATTATCAACAGTAGAAAAATATCTGTAAACGCACGTGCTGCATTTATTTGGACATCGCTTCTCTGAAAAGAAAACTGAGGTAAACTGTCCCAATCCACCGCGCCCTTGTCGGCAGAAAACCATTGTTGCGATCCGAAAGCGTCCTTATCATAGTAATAATCTATCAAGGTCCGTCGGTGCCTTCGCGCCGCTTCAAAAAAATCTCTGAGTCCGCGCAAGTCTGTCCCCGCCCACGCTTGCGTTGCAGCGTCGTACATCCCGACTGGTGAACCTCTCAAGAGGATGCGATCGACAATCGCTGGTTGAACGAAGATAGTTTCGAGTGCCTGTTTTCGGACAAGCCATGCGCGTTCTGCGGTGTTGATGATCTGCGGTCCGAGGAAGCGGTAATAATCCTGTGCGTGTGGTATTTGCGGTTTGGATGCTTCACTAAGTTCCTCAATGTATGAAACAGCGTGGTAATCATACCTAAGTGTTGATGAATCTTTATGAAAGTATTCGTCACTTGATCCCCATATCCAATTCGGATCTGCGTCTACCATACCAAAATCCGGATCTTCCCCTGGAAAGGCATCATTCGCAAGGAAGTGCTTTCGCTCTCTGTCGAATGCCTCCCATATCTGTTTGATTTCCTCGTAAGCGGATACCATACGTGGTTGAGAAGTCTGCGGAGGGGCAATCGCGGCGAGAACCGCGTTTGGATACACCAACACCCAAAATCCCCAGACAAACATAGCAAGCATCAGCGCAGTACCGGTTCTGCGGGTTACTGCTGAAATTAGCATGCCGATGAGGTAGAATACCGACAGATAGACAATTGAACTCAATATAATCCCACCGATACGGAGGAAATCACCCATACTCAGAGAAATGAACGTGGATGTTGTCAGCAAAATAACCGCGAGGAGTAGACTTATCAGCAACGGAACAAGCAAGCAGAGCATCGCACTGATATATTTCGCAAGCAGGATTTGACCGCGACGCACCGGATGCGTTAGCACCAAACGCAATGTGCCACGCTCGCGTTCCCCAGCAATGGCATCGTAGGCGAAAATAAGTGCTATGAGGCTCAGAACGACCTCAAAAATAAAAACAATATCAATCGAAGTGAAGAGGTTGAGAAGTGGATTCGTCAATTTATACGTTCCAGTATCCCACAGCGTCGGCACAAAACTGTGAGATATCCAAATCTCGTTGCCCAGCCGTTTATCCAACCCGACATTGAAAATACTCAACGGATTTGGTGGACGGGCAACGTTCAATCTTCCACCCGAATAGGTTTTCCATCCCTGTGAGCGCCGATCCTCGGTTTTGAGAGCCGTGTTGTAAGCGGCTAACCGTCGCTCGTAATCCTTGATAAGCACAAAGGTGTTGGCGACAACAAGCAACAACATAATTAAGACTGCTGCAGCGAAGCGGAACGTCATTAGGTTATCGAGGAGTTCTCGGCGGATGAGCGTTGTTAGCATGAAGTCTTCCTTTTACTTCTGCCCCAGAACCTTCAGAAACTCTGGATCATCCTTAACATCTGAAAATTCGGGAGTCTCAAGAAATTCCGGATAGTAGCTATTCAGATAATTGTAGGTGGTAACCACATACTTGTCCTGAGCGACCTTCAAATGGTGTAAAGTCTTCTCTCGATTTTTCTCAGATGCCCAGATGCTCACAGCGAGCATGAAGTGACTATGTTCATTCCAATTTTCCAAATCGATGGCGAGTTGTAACAAAGGTTTCGCCTCGTTATACTTCTTCGACCATACCAGACAACAACCAATATTGTGAGCAGCCCAAATAAGTTCGTAAGTATTTACAGGAAAACCTGCATCCAGTTTTTTCAACTCTCCTTCAATAAATGTGTTCGTTTCCGTATAGACTTGATCGAGACGATCCCAATTTTCCTGTTTGCTATACAACAGCAGTCGATTCTCTCTTATAGCCAACCAGAACCTAAAATAACTCCTCCAACCGGGTTTGCCATTGGCACGTTCCAACTTTTCTATTTCAAGAAGTGCCTCCTTTAACCTGTCGTTCCTTCGTAATATCTCTGCTCCGAATTGCAGAAACATGCAACGACTGTACTGACTCACTTCAGGGTTCTCTAAGCGTTCAGATGCCTCATTGTAAAGTTTAAGCCAGTCATCAATACGACCTTCCGCTTTCCAACAGCCAGCAGTGGTCAGATTGGAAACAATCCGCAACACATATTTTTCTGACTGCTTGCATGCCCAACGGTAAAGACGCATCTGCTCCTCAATAGCTTCTCGGTTTCTCCGAAGAAAAGCAAGGCTATGCACTAAAGATTTATGCGACCAGTAACGTTCTGTATCATCTGGCGCGTTATCCATATACTTACGGAGTAAAGGCACCCGTTTTTCCATGCCGAGACTACCCATACGCGAGTACATATCATCAACTACAAGATGCACCAACTCAGGTGTGATTTCACCCTTAAGCGCATCTTCAATCTCGTTGGCTGCCTCCTTAAGAATATCCTCTCTTGATGCAGGGTCAGATTTTACTTGTTCCATGAATGCATCGAACTTGCTGCGAAGTTGCGCTAATTGATTCATAATATTCTCCTTCAGGTTATCTGATAATTCTGAATGACCAAGGAATTCTTGATCTGCTTGTAGACGCTTTCGCGCTCGGTGGAGTCGACTTGCGATTGTGTTGACCGACACCCCCAAGAATTTGCTGATCTCTTTCGTTGGCATTTCGTCAAGATAGTAGAGTGTTACGACCGTGCGTTCATTTTCTGGCAGTTTTTCCAAAAGTTTTTGGACAAACTCATGGCAGTACTCCGTTCTCTCTGTCATCCACTGTTCCGACATATAATGTATATAAGAGGATTCCTCGATTTCTTCCAGACGGGCACCCTCCAGCGATTGCATGGTAGGTTGTTGCTGCCGTATCCGCGTTTGCTTTCGTATCCAATCAATGCAAAGCCGATTTGCCATGACATGGAGCCACCCGGCAAATTGATTTGGATTCTTGAGGGTCGGAAGTTTTTTGTATGCCTTAAGGAAGACATCTTGCATAATCTCTTCCGCATAGTGATAATCGCCGATCTTCCCCCACACAAGGGTATGAACGCTCTTTTGGTACTTTTCGACCAAGGTCCCAAACGCAGCATCATCGCCCAATAAAATTTTGCGGATTAGTTGAACATCGTCTTCTCTTTCCACGAAATTTCCCCCTAATGACCCTATTGGATCGTGTATGCCTTCGCCAAAAAGTTTAATCATAAACCACGTTTTATGCAATAAAACAATATGGGGCAATTTACACCCTCTATTATTAAAGACGAAATTTTGGGCAAAAATCTTGCATTTTGGGAAAAAAAATGAAAAAACTTGAATTTTTTAGAATTTGTTTTGTGAGTGTCGGGCAAGAAAAAAGGGAACCGGTAAAAAACCAGTTCCCTGTGGATATTCTACTGGACTTCGACAGCTAAGCTGACAGTCCAGCAACAGCAGCGTCCTCACTGTCGAAATGTTCAAACAGATTAACCAAACGACTCAGAACAATGAGATTTTTGATATGTTTCCCGACATTGACGACACCCACGCGTCCTTGTTTTCGGGACGCAGCGGCGTATGCTTCCATCAAGGGGCCAAGACCTGAACTATCAATCCGATTGACCTGCTCGAAATTGATGAGGATGCGTGGGGTATCAGAAGCCTCTATTTGTGGCAAAATAACTTCCCGTAAGTCTGATACGGAACGTCCGCTTACCTTTCCAGTGGGTTTCAAAATCGAGATGCCATTTTGCTGGCGAATTTGCGTTGTCATTTTTTTCTCCTTTTTTTAGTTGTGGATTTTGTCACTGTTAATTGTTTTTCGATACTATTCAAACGTTCACTTTAAAGATGCGTTGACTTCACCCGAATTCTATTAAAAAACCTTCTTTTTACTTCAAATCTAAGTCTACGTCTGTTTTGAGGCGTTTATGGAGTGTTTCAAAAGACGCTCCCCAATGCCTCTCCTCTGTATGAGGATCGCGCTGTTCAGCAGGCACGATAATCTCATTATAGCCGAAAGCAAGGTAACCGATGCCGAAGAGTAACAAACAGACGAGGAGTAGATTAATCATTAGGAAACGCATTTTTTTCTCCTTATTAGAATAGGACTTGCATTTGAATTTGCAAGTGGCAATCTTGCTAAAATTTTACATCCGTTGATTTAAGTGACGCACTTTAGATGTCAAAAGGGTGCATTATTTTCAAAACGGGTGTTGAAACCAAATGAACTCAATTTTTCTCCCTTTTGCCTATATAGAGTTCGTTCAGGGAAAAAAGATAGTAAAAAATTTGTCAAAGGCATTGCTTGCAAGCCAAAGCTTGCTGAAAGTGAGGTTGTTGTTACTACAAATGAGTTCTAAAACAGTTGCATTTTTTCATTTAAAATTTTCAGAATATACAAATGTCCAGATGGTTCGTTTACTGTTCATGCTCTCTATTACTTAAAGACGAAAACTCGATCAGACAAACGTGCATTATGTGCCAAAAATGAAAAAACTGGATTTTTGGGAAGTTGTTCCGCTGTTTTTTACCAATTTTCTTTATCTTGATTTATTTTTTCAGGAGTGGTAAAATATCTTGAAGGAGACTACTTGATGAAACTGTTATCCCATCTACTGATTTTTGTGCTTGGCATCGGACTTTCCGCCACTACGGCAGCACCTGACACTCCCCCTTGGCAACCTGTAGGACAATACACACACCCTGATATCCGGGAGAGTTCCGGCATTGTCGCGAGTCGGCAGTTTGAAGGTGTCTATTGGACTCTCAACGACTCCGGTAACCCAGCAACACTCTACGCCACAAAGCTCAATGGTGAATTGATCCAAGAGGTCGCAATAAAGGGTTCTGGAAACTTCGATTGGGAGGCACTCGGTATTGACGACAAAAATCAACTCTGGATTGGCGAAATTGGGAATAACAGCAGACTGCGATTCGATCTGAAAGTCGTTGTTATCGCAGAACCGAACCCTTTCACTGAAACGGAGGCGAAGGTCATCGCGAGTTATCCGTATCGGTATCCGAACGAAAATGTGGATGCGGAGGGGCTCTTTATTGTTGAAGATATTCCTTATATTGTCTCTAAAGAAAGAGAACGTGCAGGGCTTTACCGGTTCTCAACCCTGAAAGCCGATACCAAACAGGTGTTAGAAAAGGTTGGCGAATTCCTTGACGCAAAGTTCATTACAGGCGCGGGAGTCTCAGAAGACGGGACGCGGCTTGCTGTTTGCACCTACAACGCACTCTGGGTTTATCACGGTACAGCCGGTAATTTAGCAGAAATGATTCAAAGCACACCCTGGTCCTTACCTCACAATTTCTATGGAGAAGCCGTCTGTTTTGATGGCTACGACCTCGTCTTGACAAATGAGGCACGGGACCTCTACGCGATGCCACAGTTTTGGTATGAGAGGGAATGGGCATTACCACCAAAGGATACCCAATCGGCAATTGATCTACTCCCGAAGACGGCAGCGCACGGCGTAACGGTTCAGATAGAAAATTATCGTACAGCGGGTATTGATATCAGTGGAAGCCATGTCGCTTTCACGCCAGAGGGTGTTGGAGAGACAGCGTCCTTAACCATTCCAATTAAAGTCCCTTGTCGGGATGTTTATGAGATTCGCGCCGTTTTAACACGTGGGCAGGAATATGGACACGTTCAATTATCCGTTGACGGCACTCTGGTCGGTACACCCTACGATTGCTATTCTTCTGAGCCGATAGCGGGGACGCTGGTTTCATTTGGAACTGCTCCGTTGAATGCTGGTGAGAACCAGATAAGGCTCAGTACTGTCGGGAAATCATCCGAAGCCACAGGCTATAAAATCGGTGTTGATTCCTATCAGGTGTTAAATGCCTCCCCTTATGTCAGGCGTTCCATGGTTTTAGGTCCGTTTCCCAAGACAGATGTTAGCACAGTTAAAGAACTGCTGCGTACTCAAAGTCAATTGGACCTGAAGAAGATTTACACGGGTATTGATGGCAGAGCCGTCCACTGGCAGGAAGTGACTGCAAGGGGAGATGGCTATCTTGATTTACGCAGAGACCTCAGTCCTAAATCGATGACTGTTGGATATACGTTGGTGTATATCCACGCGCCGGAACCGACCGATTCTGTGATGTTGATTGGGAGTGATGACGAAATCGCTGTTTGGTTAAACGGCACTGAAATTCATCGGAAAAGTATCAACGCTGGCGCAACGGCAGATACCGATGCGGTTCCATGTCAGCTGAAAGCGGGATGGAATAGGGTTTTGTGCCAGAAAATCGATAACGGCTGGTCCTGGGGACTCTATTTGCGATTCACAGATGCAGATGGAATTCTCAGATATGCCACTCAACCAGAAGAATAGAGAAGAGCCTCAAAGTCGCTTTTTCCAACCGCTCCCTGCATCTTCTGTTCTTTAGGTTCATTAAACCTCCACGTCTATAGAAAAATATCTTCCCTCTCCACTTGTACCCATTTTCATCAATTCAACGTTAAGCACCTTAGATAACTATATTCATTTAAGCTTAAAAACAGCAATGGGGTGTATCCGATGCAATTTAATTTTATTCGACAGAGTAGACAACACTTGCTGCTGCGAGTCGTACAAACATCTTGTATTTTCGGAATGATGCTGGCGGTTGTATCTATTTCCTCGGCGGATTCTGGCATAAGCCAGCGGGATATTTTTGTCGGTGCGAGTGCCCGCGCAGTCGGCATGGGAAGTGCTTTCACTGCCGGTCCGTCCGCGACCAACGGTTTTCTGTGGAATCCATCTTCGTTAGGATTTATGGATGGTGTGGAAGTCAATATGGGTGGGATGCCGCTTCCCGGAAATGTGTCAAGTCGCGATCAAGCGTTTTCAGTCGCTGCGAATCCGCATACCTTCGGTTTGACGGATAGGAATCTGGGAAATATCTCCTTAGCGACCTGGCTCGATGGTTGGAGAAATGACACGACGGAGTCTACACAGATCGTCCTTTTAGGATACGGACGTGCACTCGGACAGAGGGCATCGGCAGGTGCTAACCTCCGCTACTATCAGAATAACACACCCATCAGAACGAATTTCTTATGGAGTGTGGATTTGGGGATGCAATTTGCCTACCCATTGGAAAGATGGGGTGATGAACTGACAGTCGGCGTGAATTTCTCCGAACTGAGCAGCGGTATTCGAGAGAACGGCGTACTTCTTGAGAGCGCGCCCTTAGCCGCGCGTTTCGGCACAACGTATGAATTGGGCAGTGATACGCTTTTTTCTGCCGATTTTGCTGTCCGAGGATCGAACGACGCTGTTGGCGGAGAACGGTTCCGATTGCATATCGGCGCAGAACGTTGGCTCATTGATGGGCACGTCGGACTGCGACTCGGTTATACCGCTTTGACTGCTTCTGAAAGATTCTGGAATGGCGAGTTAGCGCGGGGTGTCAGTTTCCGAAACTCGGCAGGACAACTTGATTATGCCTACGTCAGTGGTAGTGAATTGGAACGAGGCATTCATTGGATTTCTGCGACATTGCGCTGGGGTGGAAACGACGCAGCCCTGGTATCGGTAGCGACGCGCACTGAAGCATCGGATGCCGATGATGCTGCGCCGATTTTAATGCCGAAAGCACTCATCGTGGACCCTGAAACCATTAATGGAGAATTAAATCTTTCCGAGCACGCGATTTCGCCGAATGGCGATGGTGTTTCGGATAGCACCACATTTCGCTTGAGTTTTGAAGATAGCATCGCTCCCCTACAGTGGCAGTTGAACATTACCGATGAATACACCGAAAGCGTCTGGAAAAAATCTGGAACCGATATTCCGGCAACGGGTATTGTCTGGGATGGGATTGCGGATACTGGCAATTTAGTCCCTGATGGCGACTATGAGGTACAACTCCACGTTGTTGACGCACAAGGCACGCCGTATCTGAAAGATATCAAGGATCTCACGATTGATCTCATTCCGACGACGTTAGAGATTTCTGGGAAAACGCCCGCAACCGTCGCTGTGAAGGCATGGGACCTCAATCCGCTTGCACATTGGAAACTTGAACTGTTTGATACAGAAAATGTGCTTGTCGAACAGATGAAGGGCGACGGTTCACCACCCGCCGAAGTCTTTTTGAACAAGGTTCAGGCACAGCCAGCTGCTACGTACACTTGCAAGCTGCAGGTTCAGGACATCGCGGGGAATCAAAGCATACAGGAAGCGCAGCTGCAACTTGGTGCTGGCAGTCAATCGGCGACAGTATCAGCAGCACGACTCACATTGATGGTTGGCTCTTTTGCACAACCCGGTAATGCTGAAATGATGGCTGCGAATCTGCAGCGTATGAATCCCGACGAGAAGGTACAAATCTATACGGCTGTGGTTGACGCGAGAACAGTGCATCGGGTAACAATTGGGGAGTTTGCAGCACGAGAAGAGGCAGCCAGTCTCAAGCAATACATTCAAGAGACGCAGGGGATTGAACCGGTATTGATTACACTTCAATAACATGGCTGTCGGTTTTCAGTACTCGGCTGTCGGTATATGGCATGCAAAACGAATATAGTTGTTACAGGGTGTTCATTATCTGAAGCAGGATTTACAAGATTCAAGGATTCACAGGATTATGGGGTTTCCTTCTTGATTGAAAACTCTCCTTTATAGAATTATAGGACTTACGCACTCCCTCTTAAAGTCCCCCTGATAAGGGGGATTTAGGGGGTTTAAATACGGAAATTACCGATTTTTGCGTCTGAATGTCCGATATTTTCTCAATTTGCGTAAGTCCTGAATTATCCAAATATTTGAGACTTACGCAATTTTCCAGCACCTACGGGCACACGCCGCTGGCGAGGTTTTAAACCTCGCCAGCAAGGCAAGCTGCGTAAGTTCGGTATAAAACGTCCTAATATTTGTTAGTAGCAACTTGGGTGAGGTATAGGTTTTTATTCAAACGTGTCGTATGGGATTCGACAGACTCCGATTAAGTCTAAACCTGTGTAGAATTGTCCCTCGGTGACGTGAAAATCGGTGGTTGTGATGCCGTGCGTCAAGTCGTCATGCGTGGCACTTATGAATGATTTTAATAACCTCCCCCCGACATCAAAACTCAGCCGTAAGAGTGGCTTCGGGAGCCAATGCCGCATTTTTAGGATATCATAGTTGAAAATCTGTTGGATGCGCTGTGCCCGGAGCTCTTGAAACTCCTCGACTTTTGAACTCCCCTGGAGTGTATAAAGCACCACATCTCTAAAATGCCTTGAAAGAAGGGCTCGGAACTCGCTGGCGTTGTATTCCCATTGGTGATAGGGCGATTGGAGACCTATAGACTCCCGAAGTGGAGAATATCGATTCGGTGTTGAAATGAGAAGCACTGCTGCGGGGTGGACCAAGCGTTTGGCGACTTCCTCCAAGAAATACTCGGGAGTTCTTAGGTATTCAATGAGATGAAAACAGCAGACGACATCAAACGTATAAGGAAAATATTTGTGAAGTTGTGAGACATCTTGGATGTAGAAATCGAGATTGGGGAGATCGTATTTTTGCTTTGCTTGTTGTATGGTCTTTTTGTCTTTGTCAACGGCGACGACCTCTTTTGCGTGTTGTGCCAATAGGTGGGCACCGTATCCCTCGCCGCATCCGAGGTCCAATACGCGCTGCCCCTGTGTGAATTGTGTTGCGTATTCATAGACGGCGCGATACTGACAGTAAAATGGATGATTCTCTTTTTGTGTTGGATCTGTTCTTTCTGCCATGAGAAAAGGTCTCCTGATGTGTAAAACCTACAATTAACGATACACTTATGAAAGGCGGGGTTGATAGAAGAAATCCACAGACGAAATTTACCACCTCGACTCTCTTCAGTCTCGTAGAGGCGGTATCTGTGTAGAACTATGGTTATCGGCGGCGCAGCCCCCACTTTTTAGGATTTTTCAGGCGTGCGTCTCCCATACGTATCGGTTCCCCCTCGGATGTCTGCCACTCTGAAAGCGGGGCGTACTGATGTGGGACGGTGGTTTTCTTCGCGGGGGCGGCGGTCTGTGCGGGTGTTCGCGATTTTGAAAGTCCTATCCTGCGATGTGTATCGGTGGTTTCCCTCGCAGTCGGTGCAGGAGACAACCTTCTCACAGGGAACCGGTTCGCATGTGAGGTGTTCAACCAGAGTGTCGCGTTGA
>JAPPBX010000013.1 GCA_026702755.1 Candidatus Poribacteria bacterium
TGAAAATCCGCGATTCAGACAACAGAAGCCGCTATCATCTTGTGGAAGTTTATGGGGTGGGTTAGGTGTTCGTCTGTTTCCGGGTTGATGTCCGCTCCAATGCCTCTTGGAAATCACGAAAACTCGACACCACTGAAGCGTTAAAGATTTTGCAGCCGCTTGGAACTATTATACCGTGATTTCCCGTTGACGGTCAACCTTTTTTCCACTTTTCAATCAAGAAAACCCCATAATCCTACGAATCCTTAGAACCCTGTCCATCCTGCTTCAGATTTGCAATATCACGCCAGATGTGGTAAAATATAAGGAATCAAAACTCATGATACGAACATGTTAGGAGAAAATCTATGTATAAAATCGGCCTCATCCCCGGCGATGGAATCGGCCCCGAAGTGACGCGCGAAGCAATGAAAGTCTTCGGGGCAGCAGCCGCACAAGCAGGAATTCAATACGAAACAGTTGAATACGATGTCGGTGGCGACCGGTATCTTGCGACCGGTGAAGTGTTACCAGATTCAGTTTTAGAAGAACTTCGCGGATTAGACGCTATCTACCTCGGTGCGATCGGACACCCCGATGTCAAACCCGGCATTTTAGAGAAAGGCATCCTGCTCAAGGTCCGGTTTGAACTCGATCTCTATATCAACCTCCGTCCCGTCAAACTCTACCCCGGTGTCCCGACCCCGGTGAAAGATAAAGGACCTGAAGAAATCGATTTCATCATCGTCCGCGAAAATACCGAAGGTCTATACGCTGGCATCGGCGGTTTCCTGAAACGCGGGACACGCGATGAAGTCGCGATTCAAGAGATGATTAACACCTACAAAGGTGTAGAACGCTGTGTACGTTATGCGTACGAACTCACCAAAAAGCGCAACAAGGAAAACACCTTGACGCTCTGCGACAAGGCAAATGTCCTCACTTATGCACACGATCTGTGGCGACGTGTTTTTGACGAGGTAGGCGAAGACTATCCAGACATCAAGAAAGAATACGCATTCGTCGATGCGACAACAATGTGGATGGTGAAAAACCCAGAGTGGTTCGATGTCGTTGTGACCTGTAATATGTTCGGAGACATTATCACCGACCTCGGAGCGATGATTCAGGGCGGTATGGGTGTCGCAGCATCTGGCAATTTAAACCCAGAAAGCGTCGCTATGTTTGAACCGATCCACGGTTCCGCCCCACGCTATACCGGCAAAAATCAGATTAATCCTATTGCTGCAGTAGCCGCAGCCGGAATGATGCTCGACCACCTTGGACACGGAAAAGAAGCAGCAAAAGTAGAAAAATCTATCAGTGATTTGCTCGCAAGCGGGAAAATCAAAGATCTGGGTGCCGGACGAATGGGCTACACGACTGAAGAAGTTGGCGATCTTATCGCAGAAGGACTGTAATCGTTTATAGGTAGACGCGTTTTCATTCGGTTTATGGGATATATTGAATGTTCTTGCCGGACAAACCAATTGGAGGTTAGCAAATGAAAAGAGTTTACCAACACTTCACGATTCTGTTATTGATCCTTGCCCTATTTTTCCCATCCGCCTATAGTAGGTCGGATTTACCCGAGGGTGCCAAGATGCGCCTCGGAAAAGACCAAATACAGGATCTTCAGTTTTCGCCTGATGGCACGCAACTTGCTGTGGCATCTTGGATGGGCATCCAACTCTACCGTGTCTCTACCGGTGAAGAAATTGACCTCCTCATCGGACATTCAAGTGGTGTCTATACTGTGTGCTTCTCACCCGATGGCGAGACCATTGCCGGTGGTAGTGGTAACTTTTACAGTGACAACTCCATTCGGCTATGGGATGCTATTCGGAGAAAACACCTGAACACCCTTATAGGGCATAAGAATTTTATCAATTTCATATCCTTTTCACCGGATGGCAGGACCCTCGCCAGTGCAAGTCATGACGATACCGTTTGGTTATGGGACATCAATACCGCGGACCACCTAAAAAGACTCAAATGGCACATGGGGACTGTCACCAACGCATCTTTTTCACCCGATGGTAAAACCCTCGTAAGTGGGAGTGAAGACAATACCCTTGTCCTATGGGATGCTGTCGCGGGAGAACACCTGAAAACACTTAGGGGTCATACGGGGTCTGTCCTGAGTGTCCGTTTTTCACCGGATGGCAAGATGATCGCCAGCGCGAGTGAAGACCACACCATCCGATTATGGGATGCTACAACAGGAAAATCCACAGACACACTCATAGGACATGAGAGTTTTGTTTCCAGCATATCTTTTTCACCAGATAGCAAAACGATTGCCAGTGGAAGTTGGGATGCGACTGTTCGGTTATGGGATACTGTTACAGCGGAACACTTGAAAACGCTCACAGGACATACGACTTTTGTCGTCGGTGTGGACTTTTCGCCCGATGGTCTGACCATCGTCAGCGGCGAAAGTGGTGGCACAATTTTCTTATGGGACGCACCTTCAGTTGAGTGATGCATCTCTCCAAAGAAAACTGAAGGGTTATCAGTTATTATACCATTCTATTTGGAGGGTTTCATAATAGGTCTTCCTTAGCAGTCCGCTGATTAAGAAGCGGCATCTGGACCTATCCATATTTCAAAGCAAACGCGCTGTAAAATTAATGCGATCTGAATAGCGGTTCCAACGGTTGAAGGTGTACATATCGTAAGCACTGAGCGGTTTGTAGCCAGCTGCCTTGAGCAGGTCATTGACCGTACTCACTTCAAAGATTCGCTGCTGGTGAACCTCCTCATAACGCCTAAATAATTCACCTTCTCGGATAAAAAAAGTCAACACTGTGCGGCACATTTTGGAGTGCTGGAGGTAGTTGTTTTTCCAAATGTAGGTATAATCGTCATGGTTTGAAGCGAACGTTTTATTGTGGAAATGCTCAACGATGTTCCGTTCTGTTGTCACGTCAAAGATAAACAAGCCGTCCGGTTCGAGATGCTCAGCAACACACCGAAAGACCTTGCTTAATTCGGTTTCATCGTAAGCATAGTTAATGCTATCATAAGTGCAGAGAACTGCGTCAAATTTTTGATTCAGTTGAAAATCGCACATATCCCCGTGATGGACTTCGATGTCTACCTCGTGCGCAGCCGCTTTCTCCTTCGCGATATCGAGCATGCCAACAGCCCGGTCCATGCCGCTCATTTCATAGCCTCTGAGCGCGAGTTCTATAGTCAAAGCACAAGTGCCGCATGCCACATCGAGAACCGTGCGCGGTTTGTAATCATATTTCTCAAAAAGCGACTCAATGTAATGCGTCCAACGTGTATAGTTGACGTTCGTCATCATTCGGTCGTATGCGTAGGCGAATTTTTCATAGGGGGGAGTTAGCTGTGTCCGCATTGTTTAAGCGTCCCTTGCAAATCAATCATGCAAGTCACTCAATTCCTCCTTTAACTCCGACAGAGGCATCCATCATCCGTAGGAGTGTGTTAATCTCATCAGCATCCCAAGATCCATCATTGTTCGCTTCTTTTGCATATCTGCCAACGGCTCTGATTTTACGGAGACTGATTTTTCCGGTAAGAAAACTGAACGGCAGCTGCATCCCAGCCGTTTTGACGCGATCAAATGTAGCTTCAATGTTATATCGATCTACACCTTCAGGGGCTTGCTGAATGAGCGCGTCCTCTACCATGTCTACACCAAAACCAAATAATTCTCTGATGATAAACCACTGTAAAACTGCGAGGCATACCATAAAGATTAAGAGAATGGTTAAAGTTTTAACGATGTGCCGTTTCCATGTTCTCTTCTGGTCAGTCATGCTCAATTTACCTCTGCGTTGGATTCTATAACTACCTCTTATACTAACACTTTGCACGGATGTTGTCAATAGATTTTCTGTAGGTACCGGTAGGGTTAGACCCTTCGTTAGTGAAACAAAATAGGTTCATAAAAAAATGAAGATAGGCATTGTAGGCAGACCACAGGTCGGAAAAACGACGGTGTTTAACACCTTAGCACAGTCCAACGCTGAAATTGGGGGCTACACCAGCCGCGGGCAAATAAACCTCAGTACGGCTAACGTTCCAGACGGACGTTTGGAACAGATAGCAAAGACATTTGAATCCCCTAAAATGACCCCCGCAACGATTGATTATGTAGACGTTGCCGGGGTGACCAAATCTGATGTGGAACAGGGGGAGTTAGATGCTGGGATGCTCGCTGAACTCCGCACAGTCGATGCGCTTGCGCATGTCGTCAGACTTTTTGAAGATGAAGCGGTTCCGCATGTCGATGGAAGTGTTGACGCAGAACGGGATATCGAAAGTATTGCCCTTGAGTTTGTACTGGCAGATCTACAGATCGTTGAAGGGAGACTTACCCGACTCCGTAAGCAATTTCAAAATCAGAAACTTCCGGAACAGCAAAGCGAAATTCGGCTTTTGGAGATGTGTCAACAAACCTTAGAAAAGGGCAAACCACTTCGCACCCTCAATTTATCTGCCAATGAAGAAAAGGTGATACGCGGTTACGGGTTTTTGACACAGAAACCAGTGCTGTTAGTCTGCAATATCGGTGAAACACAACTGGACGCGGCTGACGAGATTCACAAACGTTTCACCAAATATGAAGCAGAACCACACACAGCGATTATTGTACTCGCCGCACAGTTAGAAATGGAACTGTCGCAACTCGATGAAACGGATACCGAGATTTTTATGGAGGAGATGGGATTAGAGGAATCCGCTGTAGAACGGTTCATCCAGACTTCATACCAGTTATTGGGACTGCTCACATTCTTTACAACCGGTCCAGTCGAAACACGGGCATGGACACTGCAAGACGGACAAACCGCCGTTGCGGCAGCCGGTCGCGTCCATACCGACTTTGAAAAAGGCTTCATCCGTTCGGAAACAATTAACTGGGCTGACTTGGTAGAATGTGGTAGTTATCCGCAAGCACGAAGTAAAGGGTTGCTGAGAGCCGAAGGCAAAACCTATCAAGTACAAGAGGGGGATGTCTTACTGATTCTGGCAAATCCAGCTACCTGAGTAGGTTATCCCGCAAGTCCGCAATCGCTTCCATCATCTGATTGCCCATCTGTTGATACATTTCACGCTTCGTCTCAAATCCTTCGGTAGTAAGTTCAAGCGGGTTCCCAAAGGCGACAGTCAATTTTGCTCGGCGTAGCCGCTTACTGTTCCGTGGTAACATCCGTTCCGCGCCGCTGTGGAAAACAGGAATGGTCGGTACGCCTGCCCGGTGTGCAATAAAGCAGGCACCGTCCCGCGCTCTTCCCAACGTGCCATCAACGCTACGGGTCCCTTCCGGAAATATAAGCACCGCGTGCCCCTCTTTCAAAAGCGAAATCGTCCGTCGCAACGCCCCTAAATCAGGGGCACCCCTATTTACAGGATAGGCATTATACGCTGTGATGAGTTTCCCTAAACCCGGAATGTCGAATGCATTACTCCGCGCCATATAATGAATCTCACGGTTCGCAGCGGAACCGACGATAACCGGATCAAGGAAGCTGACGTGATTTGAAACAAGTAAAACCCCACCTTCTCTCGGAATACGATCAACGCCGCGTGCTTCAAGCTGTCCCATCGTTTTACAGAAAAGATTTGTGAGTCGATGTCCCCATCGGTAGAGCGCACGGGATGTCCAGAACTGATTATTGGTATACCACATAACTTTACGGCTAACACGCCTCACTTCCATAGATATGTTCGACAATAAAATCAACCACTTCCTCAACGGTTTTACATGTTGTATCAATAACAATTGCATCGTCAGCGGTACGCAACGGACTATGTTCTCGGGTTGTATCCTTTTCATCGCGAGCGCGAATCTCCGTTTCAACCGTTGCTAATGTTGCGTCTACGTTTTGTGCTTTGAGTTCGGCAAGTCTACGCTTCGCCCGTTCTGTTACGGACGCATCAAGGTAGAATTTAAAATCGGCATTGGGAAAGACAATGGTTGTTAGATCCCTACCTTCAGCAACAATGTTGCCTTCTGCGCCGATGCGTTGTTGATGTGCCACAATTTCACGGCGAATCTCGGGAATTTTTGCGACATCCGCAACCCGTCTGTTGACCGCTGGTGTACGGATCTGGACAGATACATTTTCCGCATTGAGTAAAATCGTTTTGCCATTATCCGAGAATTCAATATGACACGCCTTGACACGGTCGATGAGTTTAGGACTATTCGCTTCAAGTCCTTCCTGTATCGCCAAAAACGTCACCGCCCGATACATCGCGCCGGAATCGAGATAAAGCAAGCCGAGTTTTTCTGCGATGCGTCGAGCCACCGTACTCTTCCCAGACCCGGCAGGGCCATCCATCGCAATCGTCACCTGAGATCCTGTTGTTTTCATGCGCCTCCTATGCTTCCCTCCGCTTTTTAACGATAACCTGCGCCTCGAAAAGGACACGCTCAATCTCAGCACGGTTATCCGTTTGAACCAAGGTTTTGAATTCGGTTAAGTTGTCAACGATGTCATCAATGAGTGATAAAAGGACATCGCTATTTTGTGTGAAAATACCGGTCCATAAGTCCGGTGACCCCGCAGCGATACGGGTGGAATCCCGAAAACCGGTCGCAGTAAAATCCAACGCCTTTGTCCCTTCCGTTTCGACATTCGCAACGGTGTTCGCGAGTAGACTCGCCATGAGATGTGGGAGATGGCTTGCAGCACCGATGAGTAGATCATGGGTTTCGGGTGAGAGGAGATATGGCACCGCACCGACAAATTCCCAGAGATCCTTAACCAACTGTAAGGAATCCGCATCGGTATTCTCTGTGGGTGTCAGAATACACGTTGCGTTTTCAAAAAGCGTCGCGAGTGCTGCGTCAACACCAGTTTCGTGTGAGCCTGCCATCGGATGCGCACCCACAAAAGAAACAGCATCCGAACCGCGTTTCGACAACTGTGCCTCAATTGTGTTTACCAACACCGATTTCGTACTGCCCACATCCGTCAACACCGGACGGTGCGGCTGTGTATCAACAAACGCAACGATACGCTGCACCAAAACTGGAACAAGTTCAACAGGTGTACACAGGACAACAAGGTCGCTCCCGCGTAACCCTTCTGTTACCTCCGTCGTAACGGTATCAACCGCATCGTGTTGAAGTGCCTTCTCAAGTCTGCCGATGTTACGTCCTAACCCGACGCGTTGCCCCTGAAATCCGTTCTCCTTCAGAGCAAGCCCAAGCGAACCGCCGATTAAGCCGACACCCCATATTGTAATTCGACGAAGTTGTTGTATGTGTCCCATAACAAGTCTTAGAAACCTTCAATCTGCAAACGTCCCGCGGCATACCCGATACACAAAAGCCTCAGTATATTCTAAGAAGTTCACGCATCCCTGTCAAGTGAAAAACGGTAGATGTGTCTTCCTCACCAAATAAATCGATACATCGGCTTTTCAAGGAAGATACCGAGCAGTCCCCAGACGCTCCCCACTAAGAACTCCCCTAAAATCAGCCCGAGAAAGAACGGTGCCATCCGTCGAAACATCCGCACGCCACCGAAACGCAGAATCGCTAACTTGATGAAATAACTCACAAAGACCGAAAACCAGAAGAAGTTTACAGCCCATGTCCCAGAGATGGCATACCCAATCGGATATAGGGGCCACCAGAAAAAGCGGAGTCGAATTAAGGTGAGACCAAATGCAAACAGAAGCCCGAACATCATAGCAATCAAAGACGGAATGTTAACAGGCATCGGATTCGTTAACCAATTCTGGGTGCGGTTAAACACAGAACCCGACCAGACCTCTATCGCTCCACTCTCATAACCGAGATGCAGTGCTCCCCAAAACGCAGCAAAGGGACTCAGCACCATGGCGAGGAGCATCGCGATTGCCATCCGTCGCGAAGAACTTCGCGACCGTTCCGCCAATTTTAAGCCCTCTAATTGATGCGGCATTGTATTCCCGCGATAAGCACGATTGAAGCAGAACACAAGCGAAAAGAGTGCCAGATTCTGCCCGCCGAGTCTGCGCATCCCAAACATCTTCGGGAGTAAGACATCAGGTCCCATGGAACGTAAGTCATGAATCGGTGGACCCAATTCAGCACGGACACGGGTAATCACCGTCACCGTCGTCAGATGGATAACGAAAACGAGTACCGCTACCCAGAAAGACATCCCCGCCACCCACCAAAAACCTGTCAGCAGCAGAAACCCACCGATCAGTCCTATCACCGCCGTGCGATAGGATATCGGTTCGTTTGCTGCCGTCTCTCTATTCGCACGCCATGCTTGTGTAAACACATTTCGTAAATGTTTCCGCGCACTCCATAAGGTCATCCCCAATACACCGACACAAACCCCAAACGACTGGTCGAAAATGAACGGAAACCCCGGAATTCGCTGCAAGCCAGCAATACTACCGAAGATCATCTCAAACTTCCAAAAGATATAGAAAAACCAGAATGTAAATGAAAGGTCGAGCGGAATAAAATACGCCATCCCGATAACGAAAGGAAACAGGACAATCGGGGTCCAACCAATAGCGTTCCACGGCTTTGTTGTAAACAGCGGACGCAAATCATAGAACTCCCCACCAAGTCCAGGGAAGCTTGGATAGAGAAAATGCAGTCCGTTAACCACATCTATCCCACCGGCAAGGATGATGCCTATCCACAACGGTTTTGAGCGAAAGAAACGCGCCGTTGTCATCTGGTACGGCAACTCAATAATCGGATAACTGAGCCGTTCCACTTCAATCCACTGCTTCCGCAGCATAACATTGATGCAAAACGTCGTGGAAAGCAGAACAATGATAAAGCCACTCCAGGCAAGCACAGGTTGCCACCACAACTGGAGATGTGGACGCAGATAAAGACTGGATTCCCCCGTAAAATAGACAGTCAAACGGCTCTTATCCGTCAAGGCGAGCCATTCGGGAAGATAGCGGTGGAAAAGCGTGCCCCACTCATTCTCTTCTGTTGCCAACCAACCAACTGTGGCGATATTCGTAATGATAACTTCAAACAGATCATGTCCGCAGATAGCAGATGCCACAGATAGCATTGCATAAAGCACCAGCAATTCGCCTTGGGTGAGCACAGCACGCGGTGCCAATCGATGGAGAAATGTATTGAGGGCTATCAAGATGGTAAGCGCGAAGATGGTGTTGAAAAAGAGGGACATCGTCGTCGGGAACCCCTGATCCCAACGTAACGAGGCAAAGACCCAATAGTTATTGAACGGAATGAGCACAAGTCCAAGCCAAATAATCCGCCAACGGATTTTCCTGCGAGGAACAGAGGTAGAGTGGGCAGGCGAGTGTTGCAGCATAGAGATTCTCAGTCGAGGCGTGCGTTGTTGTACCTATAAACGCTCAACAGCATTATACAGCAGAACCGAACCTCACTCAAGATTTTTGTTTGCAAAATTAAAGCAAATCTGATAAAATGACCGTAAAAATTAATGCGAAAATAACCTTCTCTTTTCCTAACCTAAATAAATGGACGCTATAAAAGAAGCACACTACAACCTCGGTATTGCTTATCTGGAAGCAGGACAATACAACAGAGCTGTCCCTGAATTTGAGGCAGCTATAAAACTGGATGCGAATTTCATAAGTGCGCACTGTGCGCTCTGTCGCGCCTACCTCGAACAGGACGAATTAGAGAAAGCAAACACAGCCGTCACAGAAGCCTTAAAACTCGATGCCACGTACCAACCCGCGATGCTGTTGTGCGACACTATAACACAAGCATACTACAACAGAGGCAGACAACATCTCGACGCCGGACGCTACACTGAAGCGGTTCCCACATTCCAGAAAGCCTTAACCCTCGATGCCGATTTAGGGCGCAACCCAGAGGTTTCCGACACTGAAAATAAGCATATCCATGCCCACCTCGGTGCCGCTTATATTGGACTGAAGGCGTATCAGGAGGCAATCAAGGCATTAAAAAACGCGATAGCCTTAGATGCCGATCTTGTCGATGCACACTACAACCTCGGTTATGCTTACGTTGAACAAGGACACCCTGATAAAGCGGTCCCGCATTTTGAACGTGCTATAGCCATCGCACCGAATTTCAAACGGGCACACTACAACCTTGCCCGCGCACACCGAGAATCGGGCAATTTAGAAGCGGCGACATACGCTGTCACAGAAACACTAAGACTCGACCCCAACTATCAACCCGCCCACGACCTCGCAAATGCGATAAAACAGGCACACTACAACAAAGGCATCACTTACTTCAACGGTGAACGCTATAGTGAAGCTGCGACAGCCTTTCAGAACGCCATAACCCTCGATGCCGATTTTATGACTGCGCACTACAACTTGGGGTTAACCTATCTCAAAATGGAAACGTATCCCCGTGCGGTCGAAGCACTGCAGAAAACAATAGCCCTTGATAGTACCTATACGGCTGCACATCACGCGCTGGCTCTCGCTTACCTTGGACAGCAGGAACTTGGAAAGGCGAGAGAAGCAGCGAGAGAGGCGTTGAAATTGGATGCAAATTATCAACCTGCACACGCTCTTCTGGAAGCCATCGATCCAAGCTTCACACCTCTTGAAACACAGACGACGACACCCCCAAAACCGGAGCAACCTATAGACCGACAATCAACCGCAAAATCAAGTCAGGGAACACACTATGAACTCGGCATCGCTTATCGAGACGCGAACATGCTTACAGAAGCGATTGCGGAGTTCCAAAAGGCGATAGATTTGGATCCAGATTTTGTAACCGCACACGTCAGTTTAGGTGAAGTCTATCTTGAAACAGAACAACTTGATGACGCAGAAAACGCAGCGAACGCGGCACTAAAGGTTGACACTAACTCCCAATCGGCGTACCAACTCTTAGAGAATATAAAACAGGCGCGCCCCACGCCTCCTCAACCCACACCGACGAAGTCAGTAAGTACACCGCCATCAGATACATCCGATGTGAAGCAAGATTTAGAGCGAGGACTCGTCTTTCTCAGCAATAAGCAGTATAATCAAGCCGCCGCAGCGTTCAAAAAAGTAATAAAGGTAGATCCCAGTTTGGTAGAGGCGCACTACAGTTTAGCGCAGGCTTACCTCGAAATAGGGGCATTTGACGATGCAAAAGCCGCCACGGATGAAGCATTAAGGCGCAATCCAAACCATCGGCAAGCACGCGAATTCCTCCAAATCATCAAGTTCGCCAGAAACTTAGAGAGAAATAAAAAAATTTGGAAGAAAGTCAGGGTCTATGCTCTTATTTTGGGAATCATCGTGGTTGGCGCGTTTGTTGCCTTCAGGTTTAATATAATTCCGCTGCCTGCATTTTCTCCAACACCTCCTGACCTCTCAATAGCAGTTTCTTTAGAGGAACCTTCAGGGAATGGCTTTCTTGACGCTGGTGAAACAGGTCGTCTTAGGCTCGTAATTAGGAATAGTGGTGGCACAGTTCGCAATGTAGGGGTCAGAATTGATCCGCCCTTTATCTCCGGAGTGCCTTATAACCAACCGGCACAAATTTCAAAACTCGGTAAGAATAACCCAGAAACTATCGCAGTCTCAATATCAGCAGATAAGAAGGTGCGTGAACGAGACCAATCCTTGGAGATCCAACTGTTCAGCAAGGATGGACAGCTACTCGGTAGTAAACAGTTTACTTTGAAAATAAAGCGAATGAGGAAAGGGTAAGGAGTTATCAAATATCCCTACGCTCTTTCTCATAACGACAAACCTACCTTGGACTAATTTTTTCACATCTCTCCTTCATTGGAACCAGTAGACGAGGTTTCAACTACCCCTTGCCAACTTGTAGAACCCGCAGATTTGTAGCAGTACTTCTATTGAAAAAGGAAGCCCATTCCCATTGTCCAATGCCGCTCACCGAACCAGTCCTCTGAGCCGAGTACAAATGCTACATGCCGAATTTATAATCCCAACCAAAGAATACAAAGCACTTATAGTAAAATCCGAAAATAAGTTTACATTTTGAAAAAACGCGTCCTGCTTCATGAACCTTGTAGGAGGGAATTCCGATTCCCGACGCTTCTCCTGGAGGTGTATAAGTAATTACGGGATCTACTATAAAGCACCAGAGCCATTTATAGTAAAATCCGAAAATAAAAGGGCACTTTGGTAAACACAAAACACTTCACCACCGCTGGCGAGGTTTGTAACCTCGCCCTTCCATAATGTCTAATTAATTGTAGGTTTTACTATAGTTTCAGTTTTTTCCCTGAAAATTCGATATAATTTTTTAGTTAGACACAAATTTAATTACTCTTTTTCTCCTTGCATAATTATCAAAATTGACCTATTATAACCAACGTAAGCTTGATAATTAAAAATGCGAATAGGGGACCTGTAGGTTGGGTTGAACGGTAAAGCCGCCTGTGTTTACAGAAGAACGGATGCCCTCCATGAGTCGTTCATAGTCAAAAAGCGTTGGGTTTCACGCGGTCTTTGGTGTGTTGAAGTTTCCTTGTGTTGAGAAGTCTCTTGTGTATGCACGTTTACTTGATCCGCGCTCAACCCAACCTACAGACTGGAAATTCGTTGTTGAGTTCCCTAAGTTCCCATAGCTTCAGTAGAGTTTTCTTCTCAAAATACGTATAAGCCATCAATGCAAAGACGACAAAATCTATCCATGGGTAACCAACATGAGAAACCGATGTATTAATGCCGCAGTTGAAAAAGTTAATATGCAAGCCAACGAGCTTCCGCTATTGTGGAGATCCAAACCATCTGTGTATTGGCACCCACTTAGTTTTAACTATACATTAGTTTACCCCCCCCCCCCCCGAAAAATTTAGCGTTTCGCAAAATTTAGCGTTTCTAACAATTTACATCATCACGAGGACAGCAGTGGCAGGAGCCACCTTTCTGTCATTAAAAGTAACCGCACGCGTTCTATCTCATACAGGATGTTCCGCCGCGGTTTTTGTTTGCATGGGTTCAAACCCAGTAGGTGTTTTGCTTTTAACAAAACGAAAATACATCAGCGAGAACAACTGTTGTTTTCACTGTTCGTAAGTTCCAGGACATTCTTTGAATGTCCATAATGATGCTTATTTCAAACTCACGTTACTATGCATAAAAATAAAAACACGGCGGGTGCTACTTAAAAATTTGACCGTCCCTTGGCACTAAATTAGTTCTGCTTTCAGCATACCGCCCTAATATTATAATTCAAACCCCAATAAAGGAATAATCATGAACACACGAATGATCGAAAAATACTACGCTAAACAACGTAGAAACAGAGCACTGGTATTCTCTTTGATAGCACATGCAATCGCAATTATTTTCACAGCGATATGGTTATTGAAACCGTTGGTAGAACAGATAGAAGATACGATTGCTGTAGATTTTATTCCACCACCGCCTCGGATACACAAACCAAAAAAGATAATCCGAGAGGTCAATCAGAGTGCTGCTGCTGCCACGGCATCCATTCAGAGTCCAGCAGCGAAGCGGCTACCCTCATTAATGTCCTCAATTCCGAAAGTCAACGAAGAACCGAAGTTAGAAGCACCACCGCTTTCGACAGTGGTAAAACTCGCGCCTTCACCGGAGTCCATCCTTGCAGCCACTAAAGCGAACTCAGCAACAATAGAAAGAGGAAGTGGAGAAATTAAGGACGGGCGAGGTTATCGTCAGGATGGAACAGGCTCTGGATACGGAAATACCCCTGGTAAAGGTACGGGAGGTGGCGGTTCAGGGAAAGGTCTTGGAAATTTAACACAATCAGGAGGCACAGGACAAGATGCATTCGCTGAAGGAATCTCGGACCTTGTTGGTACTTACGCAGACGAAATCGGCGATCAACTCGGCAGCATTATTGATGAAGAGGACGGCATCGTACGAGGGCATATTCGCCTGATCCGTCTAAAGCATCAGATGAGCGACTGGTGGCAAGATCCGACAGCGATCCCATCCCTAATAAAATGGTTGCGCGATCACACGCCATCAATCACTGCTGATATGAAATACGCCGGTGGCGCGCTATCACTAACAGATGAGGACATCATGAATGCACCACTAATGATAATGACAGGGCACGACCAAGCGATGTCCGTATCCTATCAACGGTTAGCCGACCGCAATTCACAAGCATCAGGGTTCAGCAGTGAGGAGCGCGCAGCCCTTCGGAAATACATTCTCGATTACAACGGCATGCTGTTTTTCGACTATTGTGGTGATGGCGGTAACGAGAAATCGTTTGCGAGACTCGTAGAAAACGAGTTACGCACGGTGTTCCCTGAGTATCCGATGAAAACCCTGGATGATATACGACATGAGATTTTTCAGTGCTATTTCAAACTGAAAAAAACGCCTGTCGGCGGCTCAACGTTCTGGGGAACAGGGTACGAGGGTGGAAACGTCCAATGGCGATATATTAAAGGTATTTTGGTACCAGGGCGGTTAGGCAAACCTCGCTTGGGGGTCGTATTTTGCCCGCTCGATTACTTATGTAGCATGGAAACCGCCGAGGTCGATAGCCGGGCTCCCCTCGCATCACGACGCTCTTCGGATGTCTATCGGTTCATGACGAACATGTTTATTTACCAAATGCGACAGAGAGCAGCAACAGAAAAATAATAACAAAAACGGGCGCGCTTACAAAGCGCGCCCAGTTCAGCCAAAACCTTGTAAAACCCACGCCGTAAGCGTGGATTATCTATCCACTATTCTTCCTTAATCACAAAGAATTTTTCCTCTTTAATCCGCTCTTCAGGATAACGCGCACGCGCCCAGATCGCTTTCGCATTCTCAATCATCTGTGGATGTCCACACGCATAAACAACAGCATTGGTGTGGTCATAACCGAGTTGATCGCCGTACTTTCGGATCACATCTTCAGCACGTCCGCTCTCGCCTTGCCACTCCGGATCCTCCCACGGACGACTCACCGTCGGAACAAACGTGAACCACTCCTCCTGTGCCGCGAGTTCGTTGAGTTCATCCATGTAATACCCAAGTTCCCACGAACGGCTTGCACCGACAATTGCTAAGATCTGATGTGGACTCGTCTTGCCCTGTTCCTGCTCAATTTTTTGCGTTCGCGCAATACTAATATACGGCGCAGCTCCGGTTACAGTGCCTGCCATAACATGGCGTGTCATTCCGCTCTCCGTGTCCATCACGAATTTCCCGACGAGGCGTTCCCGAAAAAACACAGTGTCTCCCAACTTCAATGCCCAAAATAGGGGCGTGGTTGCCCCTTCTGGCACCAATTCCACGAAAACCTCCATAAACGGTTCGTGTGGTGAAGATACTATTGAATAGGGACGTTGGACAATCTTCCCATCAACCTCAAAGCCGATAGTCGCATATTGCCCTGGTATAAATGGCAACTCTTTATCAACACGGAATTTGAACGCGGCTAAATCTTCAGAAAAGTCCTCACGTTCAATTAACTCACCTTTACAATATTGCGTCCTGGCGCGTCTTCTTTGCATAATTTTTCCCTTCAAATTTTTTATAACAAGTTCAGTCCGTTCCCAGTAGCGAGTAGGAACCCCGGCGTAGCAAACTACACCGAACTAAAAATGATGGAATTTTGATGACTTCCCCACATATTATACTGAAAACGAAAATCAAGGTCAAGTCTTTTTATTCGGTTCTAACACTTCTGTGCTTGATTTCAGACACTTTTCGTGATAAACTGAAATACAAGCAACAAATTAAATCTGCCCGATTTCGTGCAATTCCGTACAAGGTACGCCCAATTTTGTGCAGTACTTCCTGTGCATTTTGCTAAGAACTTCACCAATGTGGTATCGCGCAAATCGGCACGGAATTTGCTATCCAATATGATATAGATATTTCAACACTAAAACCATTTCCCAAAAGGAGTTCAGGTTGATGAAAAAGACCCACCTTCTCTATATCGTATGCCTTCTACTTACCAACTTACTCTTATTCGAGAGTCTTGCACAAGACTTCGCAGCACAGTGGCACCTACCCGAAGGTGCGAAAGCGCGTCTCGGAAGAGGTAAATTGATTAACATCAAACTGTCACCGGACAGTACCCGAGTCGTCGCCTCAACAACTGTCGGCATCTGGATTTATGATGCCCAAACCGGCGAAGTCGTTTCACTGTTCACAGAGAAACAAACTAAGAAAAAAGATGGTTTCTTTATCAAAATACCACCAGAGACACTGACCTTCTCAACTGACGCATTAATTATAGCGACTGCTCATGGAAACAGTATTTACGTCTGGGACACCTTCACAGGCAACGCGTTCGCCATGCTCGATGAACACCCGGATTCAATTAACGCACTCGCACTTTCACCGGACGGCGCGAAACTTGCCACCGCAGGTGGAGATTGGACGGTGCATCTATGGGAGGTCAACACCGGCAAATATATCAAAAGCCTAATGGGACATCCGAGTGCAGTAAACGCAGTCGCTTTCTCACCCGACGGTAAGATTCTTGCGAGTGCGGGAAGCACGCTCCGTCTGTGGGATGCTAACACAGGTGAGTTGCTACATGCCGACAGCAAAGACTTGGGATCCATTGATCTGATCGTCTTTTCACCCAACGGTAAAATACTGGCAACTGGTGGGGGCTGGGATGACACGGTGCATTTGTGGGATGTCGATACCGGTACGCTCCGAACGGGTCTCAAAGGACACACCGATACAGTTCGGGACATCGCCTTTTCACCAGACAGCAGCACACTTATCACCGCGAGTCGCGATAAAACAATGCGGCTCTGGGAGGTCAACACTGGCACCGAACAGAAAAGCCTCCCTACGCCGGATGATGCAATCAATCCACTTGTGGCAGCAAACCGAATGCTCAAGTTACTTGAGCAGGGCATCCTTCCCAAAAAACGGGATGACGTTCATAGTGTGAAATTCTCTAAAGACGGTAGCCAACTCATCAGCGTTAGTAGCGACGGTAGCCTCCATGTCTGGGATGTGAACACCGGACGCTACCAACTATCCTTCTCTCTTGGTGCGTACGCGAAGTGGGTAAGTGCCCTCACCTTTTCCGCAGACAGCAAATACCTTGTCAGTGATAGTACAATTGAAGAAAGAGCGCACGTTTGGAGCGTAGAAACCTTTACACAAGAGGCCATCCTTACACCCCCTCAAGATGTTATGGGACTCACGTTCTCTCCAGACCTCAAAAAACTTGCGGGACGTATTTTTCTCGATGGAATTCAGGTGTGGGACGCTACAACGAAAGAACATCTGGCTACCTTGGAAGGCGCAGACCGGATGCATGACTACTGGCCCCTGCTATTTTCACCAGACGGGACAATGCTTGCGGGTAGGGGTAGAATAGGAGCTTTGGGCAACAAGGTGCGGATTTGGAAGACAGACACCGGTGCCGAGCTATTCACACCCAAGGAACACACACACAGTGTGAGCGAATACACATTCTCACCCGACAGCACAATCCTCGCAAGTGGCGGCGAAGACGGAACCATCATTTTATGGGACGTCGAAACGGGCAAAAGCCTATTGAACCTCATCACGGGAAACACGAAGCCTATCAGTGCGTTAGCCTTCTCCGCAGATAGCAAAGTGCTCGCAAGCGGAAGCGGAAATAAGATTTATCTATGGAACGCCCACACTGGCGATCCGATGGGCACCATCGGTGTTCGGGAAAACGTGCATGCGTTAGCCTTCTCTCCAGATGGAAAGACGCTTGCAATTGGAGGTGGGGACGGGGAAGGATCAATTCAGGTATGGGAATTAGAACCCAATCACAAGATACAAACCGTCTTCACAGGACATCAAGGATCCATTTATGTACTGATGTTCTCTCCAGATGGCAAAACCCTCGCAAGCGGAAGTGCCGATGGCACAATCCTCCTCTGGGATATGAAACAGTAGGAACAACCGATGAAAAAATCACGCTTTCTCCTTATACCACTGTTGTTCATCTGCGGCGTGCTGTTGCTCAGTCTGCTACTCCGTTGGATAGGTTCACGGTATTTAGCAGAAACCCCACCAGACTCCCAAACACAAGTAGCGGCTCCTGCTTATGCCCAATGGCAACTGCCTGAGGGTGCGACGCTACGTCTCGGGACGGGGCATATCACGGACATAAAGTTTGTACCGGACGGCACACAGTTCGTCGTAGTGACGAGTATCGGTATTTGGTTATACGATGCACACACCGGCGTAGAAATCGCACGCCTCAACGAAAAAGTGAGAAATATCAAAACCATAGCCTTCTCTCCAGACGGAAAAACACTGACGAGCAGCGATTATACAGGGGACATCCAGACGTGGGATATATCCACAGCCAAGCTTCGCGCAACTTTCCCAGGTCCCAAAAGAATCACGAATGCAGTCTCTGCCGTCTCCGCAGATGGAATCACGCTTGCCAACGAACGAAATAGACAGATTCGTTTATGGAAGTTCAGACCCAACACAACCGAACCCATTATTACGGAAACAAAATCGGATTCTAAATTGGGATACAGGGTCGTCATAGCGCTCTCACCGGATGCTACACGCCTTGCAACCGTTTCATCATCGGAATATACAATTCATCATCCGATTCAGATATGGGATGCGAATACCGGGGAACCGTTGTTTAGTTTGGAGAAGCACACGCTACCGGTTAAGATATTGGCATTTTCACCCGACAGCAAAACACTCGCAAGTGGTGATACAGGCAACAGAATTCGGTTGTGGAATGTGGATACCGGTACCTTTCGCGCAATCTTCAAAACATCTACAGGCAGCTTTGACGCGTTAACCTTCTCACCGAACGGCAAACTCCTCGCAAGTGGAGGTAGTGACGGAAAAGTTCGGTTGTGGGATGCCACCGCCAAAGAACAGGAGAGCTCGGGCATGCTCGGACAGTATACCCCTCTGCTAACGCTCAAAGGACATAAGAATCAAGTCTCCGCGTTAGCATTTTCGCCGGACGGGAAAACGCTTATCACAGCCAGTCGCTACGGTAACATCCGAGTATGGGATACCACCACCGGAAGTGAGCGCTTCACCTGCTCAGGACACTTCGGAAATCCGTTGGGGCTGGTCTTCTCTGAAACGGGGGCCACTTTTACAAGTGTGTATCCTCTCACTTGGAACAGCGTTCAACTGAAGGATTGGGATATCAACACAGGAAACCGAATATCCGTTCGCTTCTTGAATATAGAGAACGCGTTTGCGGCAATTTCACCTGATGGTAAAACAATTGTCGCTCACGAATACTGGAAAAGGAACATAACACAGTTGTCGGATGTGACCGCAAAACGCGTGTGTGCCACCCTGAAGGGACCACCGAAGGAGAAAAGAAGGGTAGCAGGTGCATCCTCCTTCCAAGCTGGATTCACTTTCTCCCGCGACAGCACAACCGTAGCAAGCGGCGGCAAGGACAATGTGGTCCGTTTATGGGATGCCACTGCGCGGCAACCCTCTGGCATCAAGAAATTTTTCGGTTTTGCCGACACACGCCATCCTCAACTGACGATTCAAGGACACCCGGTTCACGTCCGCACATTGACATTTTCACCCGATGGAAAAATGCTCGCAGGGGGTAGTAACTTGGGAGCCGTTCATTTGTGGGATGCACACACAGGCACAAAACTTTTCACACTCAAAGAACATAACAACAAGATTCGAGCATTGGCGTTCTCACCGGACGGGAAAACACTCGCGAGTGGAAGTGCAAATGGGAAAATCATCTTATGGGATACAGAAAACGGTAAGCAAAATAGCACCAATATCACCGAGCCGCGGGTAACAGTGAGCCAGTTGCTATTTTCACCGGATAGCAAAATCCTTGTTAGTGGAGACGGAAGCGGTATACTCCACCTATGGGATGTCCACGCGGGCAGACTGTTATCCTCACACGCAGGGCACACAGATTTAATACAGATGCTGCTACTATCCCCAGATGGCAAAACACTCGCAAGTGGAAGTACCGACGGCACAATCCTCCTCTGGAATTGGGAGGAATTCAAAAAGGTAAATGACAAATGATTTGGCTATTGGCTGACTGCTGACCGCTGATAGCCACTTCTACATCTCCGCCAATTTCTTCTGAAGCCACCGCGTCATCGGCGCGTGCCCCGGATCACAGACCTCAATGAAATGCCCCGGCAAGGGTTGTCCGATCAACGCTTCAATATCTCGTCTTCGTTCCGCAACAACTGTGGGATGGTCACTCGCGACATTCACCTTCTCTTCGGGATCGTTTCGGACATCAAAGAGCTCATCACCCTTTTCATCGTTATAACCTACCGAAGTACAGAAGTTCCAGTGATTATCGCGGACACTGACGCGTCCACGCGCATTACCCGTAGCAAAGCCTGCCCAACCCGTGATAATCCGTTGACGGAGGAGTGCTTTCTCCTGCGTAACGAGCTGCCACATATCCTCACCATCCGTCCAACCGCACGGAATGTCAAGTAGATTCAGGAGCGTCGGCATCAGATCGTGGTTCTGCACAAATGCGAAAATCTCCTTGTCGTTCGGTCCCTCCGGATGCCGTATCATGAGATTGAGTTGCGTATTGAACGGATGCAGTTTGTTCGCGCCCTTCCCGAAACTCCCGTGATCGCGAAGTTGTGTGCCGTGGTCGGACATCAGCACAACCAATGTATCGTCTTTGATGTTCAGCTGCTCTATCTTATCAAGTAGCACGCCAACCCATTTATCAACAAACGTAACCTCTCCGAGATAGAGAGCCTCAATGCGGCGCAGTTCATCTTCCGTAGGTCCATCGCCTTCGTTCCCACTGCCCGGTGTGATGAAATCCTTGCCCGAATAGTCCGAAAAATAGATGTCTGCGTAAGACTTCGGCGGATCCCACGGTTCATGCGGATCGAAACTATCCACCCATAAAAAAAACGGACCGACAGTATGATTATCCTCAAGCCAGTCAGAAGCAGCACGAAAAACGCGCGCACAACTATAGTCGTCCTCCGATTGGCGATGCCGTTGCGACAACAGGTAGTTGACGAGTCCAGCATGTCGCTGCCAATTGATCGGTTCACGGACATGTTTTCGGAGCTCCGCTTCAATCAGTCTCGGATCGCCGCTGTGCCAGTTATCAGACTCTTGCCCGCGGATGAAATCGAAATGCGCAAATCCCCGCGAGAAATTCATCGTCGGCTTGAACATGTGATAGGTATCGGCAATAAGGGCAGTGAGGTAACCGCGTTCGAGTAGGACTTCGGCAATCGTATCTTGCTCCGGTGGAATCTTGTGCCAGCCGGGTGCGTGGTGCCAATGTCCGCGCCGATCGAAGTTATACCGCCACGGAAAACTCCGCATCCCCGTAAAGTTACCACGACGGATCTGAAGTGTCGGTTGCCCCTCACCAAACGCGCGCGTAAAACGGACAGACTCCGATGCAAGGGCATCGAGGTTAGGCGTTTGAACGTGGCTATATTTCTTACCTTCGCCGATGATGTCGGCACGAAACGTGTCCAAACAAATACAGACGATATTCATATTTTTAAGCCTCTCTCATCTCATCAAGGATCATTTCGGCAGCTTCCAAAGGATCCTCCGCCTCAATAATAGGTCTACCCACAACAATGTAATCTGCGCCGCGCCGAATCGCCTCCGCTGGCGTGGTGATACGACGTTGATCGCCGCTCTCTGCCCATTCTGGTCGAATGCCCGGTGTCACAATCAAAAAGTTATCGCCACACGCTTTCCGAACCGATTCAATCTCCAACGGCGATGCGACGACACCGTCTAATCCGGCTTCCTGTGCTAATTGTGCGAGATAGACGACCTGCTCTGAGAGCGTCCGTGCCGAGGCAAAACTCAATCGAAAGTTGGTTTCTTCGATGCTTGTCAGAATCGTCACACCGAGTAGAATAGGTCTCGGTATATTTGCTTCGTATGCGGCATCATCCGCGCTTGCTCTTGCCGCCTTCATCATCATAAGTCCACCGGAGGCGTGCATGTTAATCATATTTGCGCCGTATTTCGTCATCATGCCGACATCGCGCGCCACCGTGTTCGGGATATCGTGGAATTTCAGATCAACAAAGACTTTATGCCCGTTCTGCTCGAACCACGGAAAAGCTTCCATCCCAAGCGCACTGAACGCCTGAAAGCCCATCTTAAACCAACGGACTACATCCATAAGCGTTCCAGATAACCAATCAATCTCTTCACCATCATCCGTATCCAATGCGACGATTAATCTATCTCTCAATTTTCGCCTCCTTATCCGTGTTTAAGAGTATTGGTGTTTTCTGGATCTTGCGCTTCAGAGTAGTGAGTGGGACCGGATTTCGCGTTAGGTACCTGTTGTGCTCTACAGTTTTCAATATGCGCAGCCAGTTCTGGCATCTGTACATGGTCATATTTTTCAATAAGCAGGATAGCAAATTCCATCAATGGCGCGAAAATGTGATTTTCGTCTTCACGCACGACATCGGTTAAGTCACCAAGCAGGACTACAAGGTGTTCGTAGTCGTCTTCGGTCACAGTCGGGATATTGTCGTCTTTGTAGGCACCAACCGCGTGAATTAAAACTTCTAAGGCTGCCGCAAGTGATTGCGGATTGCTACGCGGGTCGTGCGTTAATTCTACTCGCGATACGTCAGATATACGGCGTTCTTCAGTTACCATAATTTACTCCTAACATTTTTCAGTAATAGATTTCACTCTCTCAGGACCTCCATCTATCATATTCGGGGTGTGTCAACACACGATGGATAGAAACCGTTTGCCGCCCATAGTGGATGAATGCTATAAGGCGAGCCTTGTTCCCTCCGATATTGAAAACAGTCCAACCTTCAACTCGATCAGCGTGAGGAAAAACCTCACGCAATTCTGCAATCGAACGAAAATTTCTCCCGCTTATCAATCTATACCAATGATCAAGTGCCGATCTGGTATTCGGATGCTTCTGTGCAAAATCCCGCAGTAGTGTGTACGGACCTGTATGCATCGATTCTTTATATTCCTTCGCTTACAATATTATCTAAACCGGCACTTTTAAAACTTCATTAACGATTCGGAGGGTCTCTTGATGCGCGTTCTCAATTTGGGTCTGACAATTATAGATATGCAACGCGATTTCACCCAATTGTTTCTCAAAATTAGTTATCATCCGATGAACTTCCACAGGGGACGTGCCGCCGAGGCTCTGGTTATTCTGAATCGCTAACTCTGCATCCAAAATCTGTTTCAGCCGCGAAATCGGTATGTCAATATTTTTTTCTCTCAAGAATTCCTGCGTTAACTCCCAATCGGCAAATGTCTTTTCTGACTGAACCAGTTCCCCGACAAGCCATCCGACAACTTCGTGGCACTCCCGAAAACTCATCTGATGCTCTTTAACGAGATAGTTCGCCAACTCCGTTGCCGTGGCAAAGTTCGCATTCGCCAATTCAGCCATCCGTTCTGTCTTGAAATCTGTCGTCTTGAGGAGTTCCGGTAGCAGACCGAGGCACGCCTTCACAACATCGAATGCCTCCCACAGCGGCGGTTTATCCTCTTGAAAATCGCGGTTATAGCCCATCGGCAACCCCTTGAGGTTCGTCAACAAGTCAAGCAACGCTCCGTAGACGCGTCCTGTACGACCCCGCGTAAGTTCCGCGATGTCAGGATTTTTCTTCTGTGGCATGATGGAGCTCCCGAAACTATACGCATCGTCAAGCACCGCCATCCCAAATTCATAAGTTGTCCAATAGACCAACTCCTCGCTAATCCGTGAGAGGTTCGCCATCACAAGCGATAACGCGAAAAGCACCTCTGCAATAAAATCCCGACTGCTGATAACATCAAGTGCGTGTTCGTGTGGTGCGTCGAAACCGAGCAGTTTCGTTGTCAATTCTCGGTCAATTGGGAAGGTTGTACCAGCCAAAGCACAAGCACCGAGCGGATTCGTATTGGCGAGTGCGTATGCAGACTGTAGACGTTTCTGATCCCGCAGGAACATACTCACGTACGCCGTTGCCCAGAAACCGAGACTAATCGGTTGTGCGTGTTGCGTATGCGTATAACCCGGCATCACAGTGTCAGCGTGTTTTTTGGCAATCCGCAGAAAGGCATCGCAGAGCGTAGAAAGTCCACGCTGAATGTTGAGAATCTCATCGCGGATGTAGAGGTGTGCATCCACGAGTACCTGATCGTTACGAGAGCGGGCAGTGTGGAGTTTGCCCCCGAATTCGCGTCCAGCATTCTCAATCAGATACGATTCGACGTTCATGTGCACGTCCTCTTTATTCGGATCAAGGGTAAAATCACCGTTCTGGAAATCTGTCGCTGCTTTCTGGAGCCAGCGCAAAATTTCGCGTAGATCGGCATCGGAGATAATCCCTTGCCGCGCGAGCATAATCGCATGCGCTTGGCTTCCCCAAATATCGTATCCAATGAGGCGCGTATCGGCTTCAATGGAGTGCGTGAAGGCTATTGTTTCTGTAGTGAGGCTCGTGCTAAAACGTCCACCCCAGAGCGTCTTTTCAGGTTTTCCCATATTCCATCAATTTATGTTTGTTGTGCGTGGTATAACTGTTATTAAAGCATAATCTGAATCTGAAAAAGGCACACTCAAAACCAGAACAGGTCGCGTCTTTGCTACGAATCCGAGGTCGGCTAACCAGATCTCACCACGTTTAGGCATCAATATTGCCCTCTAAATCTTCATCTTTCTCAAACATTTGAAAAACCTCCGCTGCTACAGAAACCTGATCTTGCTCCGTCCAGATTCCATAGTCATCATCATAAATGATAGTTTCATGACGAGCTCGATATAACTCGCGAATAACTCGCTCAATGTGTTGCAGTTCATCAGTACTAAGGTTCGTCAACGACGCTTCTATCTCTTGAACCGTAAGCATCATGAACCTCCTTTGCCTTTCACAGATAAAGACATAATTCGCCTGCTATGTAACCCGCGGCGGACGACGTATCGATGTCGGTTGGATAATCTTACGTTGGTCTGGGGTTAGACGTGCCAACAACTCGTCTGAATGCGGATAGTCAAAACGTTCGCGGACATACCTCGGAGAATAACGATAGACAATCGACCGGCGATACCCCTCATTCGTCCGTTCCGCCGAACCGTGCGTAATCGCGTCTGTGAACATGACGACATCCCCCGCTTTGAGATAAATCTCCTTCGTCCCAAAGGCTGTTCCTGCGGGTTTACCGGTTATGCCATCGTAAACCAAGCCTTTCCCGTCATGCTTCAAACGCGGGTGAATCTCCGTGCATTTATGGCTTCCCGGCACCAGCACAGGCGCGCCATCTCCCGGTCCAATATCGTTCAGTGCCATTAGGACGTTAATCTGTCCTACCATCCATTCGCCCGTGTTCTCCTGCCGGAAGGTCAGATAACTTAGAGGGACGTGTCCACCGCAGTGGATATGAATGAAACCGCCGGGACCGCGGACGTTAAGGAAATTCTCGTGGATAGAAAGCCCATTGACTTCATGGACGTATTTCCGTACCAGCCCAACCCATGCGGGATGGTCAATCAACTTCTGAAAAACCTCACCACCCTCAATGATATTCTGGAAATTCACGCCATTTTCAATATTGTAAGTATGCGTTTCAATGTTCCCAATCCAACGCGGAATCCGTCTGTCGTCTCCGTTTTCCTCCCACGGATGCTCAACGTACTCCCAATGTCTATCAATCCATTCGTTCATTTTATCCAGATCGTCTTCTGAGATGGCATTCTCCAAAAGCAGATAGCCTTGTAGGTCGAACAGATAATCCTGTATCTCTTGATCCATGTTCTGTCTCCTTAGTCATATCATTTCTGATTGAAAATTTTTCAATAGGATTTTAACGAGAAGGTTCCGCCTTGTAGCATAAACTGTTAAGAGAAAATTCACTTCGTGAAGTTCGTTAGCAAGCACACGCCTTTAACTGTGCCATCGGGGCTCCATTGGATTTCTTTACAACTACAGTCCGAAATACAGCTGCGGCGGTTCTGGCTGTGCGCGTGCCTTGGCTTTGCTAACCAGTTCGCCATCAACAAATGAGACCCCTTCGGGCACAGGAACAGGGCGCAGCTTCATGACCATGGACGGATGATTGATGGCATCCCATGCCTGTGAGACGCTACCTGTCAGGGCGCGCGCCAGTCGTTGCAAGGACTCCAACGCCTGTTTGCGGGTCCGACTCACCCAGGAAACCGAGCGACTAAACAGCGTCGCCAGCTCAGCGTCCGACACCTCCACCGGTATTCCATACGACCGCGTGAGGATGAAGCGTTCGGTTTCTGGCAGAAATCCCAAAAACCAATCCAAATCGTATTTGATCTCCATAAGTTTAATGTCGGTATCTTCTACCGGCAGAATGTCCGAAAGGGTCATCCTTTTGTCATCCGCGTCAATTACTGGTGCATCCAGCGAGACGAGCTCTCTGGCATCAAGAAGAGCGTGGAGTTCGACGTGCCGCAAGGAAACACCTGATACGGCGGCGATCTCCTCAAAAGATGGCGCATCATTCCCCGATGCCGCTAAGGTCTTTTTGGCTCTTCGAATCTTGCCTTGCCCCTCACGTACCCACTCGGGGAGCCGGATAATTCCATTAAGCAAGGGGCTGCGTCCAACAGCATCATGTATAGCCAGATATGCATACGTTGAGAGCCGACACCCCATTTCAATAGAGAACTTGTCAATCGCTCGCATCAACCCCTCCACGGCATCACCCATCAGGTCTTCAGCGAGAATCCCCTGATCGGGGCGTGCATAACCCAAGGCGATCTTATGGCAGAAACGCATATTTAACAGAATCAGACGTTCGCGACTCATCTCATTCCCCGACTGCGCCTCACGAATGAGTTGAAACTCTTCGGAGCGACTGAGCAGATCATGTTGAAGTAATTGACTATAGTTCATCAGATGCTTCCTTGCGAATCTCTGTGAGAACCAGATGATGCACCAGCACATCAACTGTTTCACCAGAAAGAACGAGGTAAGATTGATTTTCTTCAACGACTACAGATACGCGTCCAATTCTGCTTCCGTCGGGGTTGGCGTAGAGATACCCGCTTCAGGGATTTCCACCTTCGCTGTCCATGCGATTGCGTTGAGAATAAACTTACGGAGTGTGTCATCCGCCCAATTCCGATGGAGGTGTCCGCCAGTAAATCCAAAGCCACGTCCACCATCTGGACGCTCCACACACCATCCTAAGTGCTGTGGCTCACCCTTTGCCACTGATTCTCGGACATGAGGGTTGCCGCTATGCGGGCCATCCGGTCTTTCGAGCGTTGATGCGGGGGCGATTGCACTCAACACAGGTGTCACACCTTCCATATTTTCACGAAACCGCATGTGATAATACCACTCGTCTTCCAACGAAAACGGTTCTACCCCGCGTGTTATCGGATGGTCAGGAAAGCCAGTAAACGTCGCTGTCCAGTAGGGATTGACTGAAAGGTGCGTCTCAAAGTAGCCACCGATCCAATCCAAGAAGCGATTCCCCGGTTCACCCTTCGGCACTTCGACTGCATAGTGCAACATCGCAAGTCCCATGCCCTGATCCATTAACCCAGAGATCTGTTCAAGATGCGGAATGCTAAGATGCCCAGCACCACCATCTGAATAAACAATAATTGCATCCGTATCGGCGAAAGTTGCTGGATCTTCGGGCCACCCTTGAGAGACGACGGCTTCCACGCCATCCACATTTTTGTTCAATTGATCCGCGAAAAAAGCACACCCAGCGGGATGTTCATGCGAACCACCACCATGACTTGCGCTTCCTGCCACCATAACAATTCGAGATTTTTTTGACATACTTCTATTAAATCCTCCATTCGGAATATCTATCAGTTTACCATATCCTACGTCTTTCTGCCCCCTTCAAGGAGTCCCTACCAAACTGTCACCATTGTGTGTCCAACAGGTATCTCACTACATATACTCCCTAAATTCTGGGAGCTCAGCGTCAAAATCGTCAGCGATCTTGATAAGTCCTTTGAGGGTACCCGCTTGACGAGGGGGTTGCAAGGTTTTTAGACCCTTCCTATAAAACAGCTCGTGATATTTCACGTAGGTCTTATCCAACAATTTAAAGCAGGCATCGAGTTCCTTAGATAGCGGTATATTTTTCGACGCATGCTTTGCGCAATAGACCAGTCGTTCATCAGCAAACGCTTCGCATGCTTCTAACGCCGATGTAAGTTGTTCTATGTCTTCAGTTACCATCTCTGGACAAATATGCGTACTTATAACATCTGAACATGAAGCGGAATCGGACATATCCTTCGGATCTGAACGGTCAGAATTACAGGAGGTGTGGGGCAATTCTTGCGGATTTTCAACAATCTCATGGAGTAATCCCACAAAGGAGATATGCCCTTTATGTGGCTTAAGTTGTCGACGCAGACTGGCGATCACATGATCAAGATACGAGCGTTCGAGATATCCATAGTGAAAATCCTGGGTGCGTCGATGTCCATCAATTATAATTTGGATTTCCCAGAACACTCTGGCATCCCGAAGCAGTAACCGAATCTCTGGTTCAATAGTCGTCATCCATTCACGCCACTTCTGAAATTTTGAATTTATCAACTTCTTCTCGCTCATAATCAAGTCCTCTAAAATAAAAGAGAAGCACAGTTGCAGTAGGATCCTGCAGATTCAAATGTGAAAACTGTGAAAAACAGAAAAATGTCTTTATCGCAACGCTAAAGTATTATACACCTTCTCGTTGCGGATGTCAATTTTTCAACTTGACAATCCTGCATAGCAGCCTTAAAATACTCCCAAACGCAATACAATGAAGGAGTACCACAATGGAGAAATTTCCAATCGTTGACACACACGTTCACCTCTGGCACCCCAAACAACTGAGATATCCGTGGCTTACGGAAGCACCAGCCCTAAACAGACCTTATCTCCTAAAAGATTACGCCGACGCGTACGGCGAACTGGAAATCGAATCCATGGTCTTCGTGCAGTGCGATACACATCCCGATGACGGCTTGAAAGAGACAGCGTGGGTTACCGATCTCGCGACGACAGTAGAACCTCGGATTCAAGGCATCGTTGCCTGGGCACCGCTTGAAGAAGGCAAACAGGTAGCCCCTTTCGTTGAAAAATTGGCACAGAACCCGCTCGTCAAAGGTATCCGTCGCCTCATCCAATCCGAAAGCGTGGATTTCTGCGTTCAACCGAACTTTGTAAGTGGTGTCAAAACGCTCTCTCGCTACGGATTGAGTTTCGACATCTGTATTTTCCACCCCCAACTCGCCAATGCAATTCGCTTAGTCGAACAGTGTCCGCATGTCCAATTCATCTTGGATCATATCGGCAAACCCGACATCAAAAACCAACTTTTTGATCCGTGGAAGCAGGAAATCCAGACACTTGCAGCGTTACCGAACGTTCACTGCAAAATATCAGGTCTGGTAACAGAGGCGGACCTTGACACGTGGACACCCGACGACCTACAACCCTATATTGAACACATCATCGCCTGTTTCGGTTTTGACCGCGTCATATACGGCAGTGACTGGCCCGTCTCCACGCAAGCGACTGATTATCCACGATGGGTGCAGACATTGAAAGAGGTTGTATCAGGATGTTCATCCGAGGAATTGCGCAACCTCTTCCGTGACAACGCCATCAAATTCTACAGACTCGATTCGTAGAGGAAAAAGGAAAGGGGAAGCACAGAAAGATAGATCTTCCATACTTCCCCTTTTGTAGTAATTTTCCTCGTTAACTGCCAGATTTAACCTCCCGTCGGCGCGGATGTAGCACAAACTCCGTATACCCGTTCGGCAGCTCACACCCCTTGAACACGAGGTCCAAAGCCGCCTGAAATGCGACACTCTCGTCATAGTTTGGCGACATGTCCCGATAATTCGGGTCACCAGCGTTCTGTCCGTCAACAATCTTTGCCATCCGTTGGAACGTCTCGGTTACCTGCTCCTTCGTAACGATCCCGTGGTGCAGCCAATTCGCAATGTGTTGACTTGAAATCCGTAGGGTCGCCCGATCCTCCATCAAGCCGACATCGTTAATATCCGGGACCTTTGAGCAGCCGATACCTTGATCCACCCATCGGACAACATATCCTAAGATACCCTGTGCGTTGTTGTCCAATTCTTGCTGAATCTCATCGGGTTGCAACTGGCGTTCCCTTAATAGTGGTGGGGTCAACAGATCTGCCATACTCGCACGCTGTCTCGCGGACAATTCCTTTATCCAGTTTCCGACATCAACCCGGTGGTAGTGCATCGCATGAAGCGTTGCGGCTGTCGGCGACGGCACCCATGCGGTTGTCGCCCCTGCTAACGGATGATTCACCTTCGTTTCAACCATCTCCGCCATGTGGTCAGGTTTCGTCCACATCCCCTTCCCAATCTGTGCGGTACCAAGCAAGGCGGTTTCAATTCCGATATCGACGTTCCAATCCTCATAAGCAAGCATCCACGGCTCGTTGCGGATGTCCATTTTGGGGGTCATGGGTCCCGCTTCCATACTCGTATGAATTTCATCACCGGTCCTATCCAAAAATCCGGTGTTAATAAAGACGAGTCGCTCCTGTGCCACCCGGATCGCTTCTTTGAGGTTGACCGTCGTTCGGCGCTCTTCATCCATAATCCCAATTTTAATAGTATTCGTCGGAAGCCCAAGTGCAGACTCTATCCACTCAAACATCCGAATTGTCATATCCACTTCTTCGGGTCCATGGAACTTCGGCTTGACGATGTAGATACTACCCGTTTTGCTATTGGTATGGAGACCATTACCTTGGAGGTCATGCATTGCGGCGAAACTCGTTACCATGGCATCAAGGATGCCTTCGGGGATTTCGTCCCCTTCTGCTGTCGTGACAGCATCTGTGTACATGTGGAGACCAACGTTCCGAATCAAGAGAAGACTCCTACCCGGTAACGTCAGCGTGCTTCCATCGGGGGCGGTAAATGTCTTATCCGGCGCGAGGCGACGGGTCAGCATCTCGCCATTTTTCTCAAATGTCGTCTCCAGCGTCCCCTTCATGATACCGTTCCAATTACTATAGACGCGCACCTTATCTGCCGCATCTACTGCCGCGACGGAATCCTCACAATCCTGAATCGTCGTGATCGCAGACTCAAGGATAACATCGACAACCCCAGCAGGATGTGCTTTCCCCACCGGATGTTCTCGGTCTATCTGTATATCAATGTGCAGCCCGTGGTTTCTAAGCAGAATAGCACTGAGTTCGCCACCGTTTTGTGTAAAACCCACGAATTTGGTCGGATCCGCCAAACCCACCTCACTGCCATCGCTGAGTGTCGCTCGCAACTGTTGCTCACCGTGAACGGCTTTGAGGGCAAATTCTGTAACGTCAGAGAAACTCCCAGTTTCAAGCCCTGTCATTTCATCTAAAAACTGCTCGGTGTACGCGATGACCTTCGCCCCTCGGACAGGGTTATAGGTCGTTCCTCGTGTAGCACCGTCCGACTCATCAATAACATCGGTGCCGTAGAGCGCATCGTAGAGGCTTCCCCAGCGCGCGTTCGCCGCGTTTAGCGCATAGCGAGCGTTATCGGTCGGTACAACCAACTGTGGACCTGAGATGAGCGAAATCTCTATGTCAACGTCCTCGGTAATCACAGTAAAATCCCGTCCTTCAGGGAGCAGATAGCCTATCTCGGTAAGGAACGCTGCATACGCCTCGCCATCAATCGGTTCATCTTGGCGTGCCAGATGCCATGCGTCAATCTGTTGCTGAAGCACATCCCGTTTTTCCAATAACGCCTTGTTTTCAGGCGCGAATGCCGTAACGATGTCGCCAAACGCTTTCCAAAAGGCATCTGCTTCTATGCCTGTGCCGGGTGCGATCTCATCTCGCACCAATGCGTACAAATCTCTATCTATTCTGAGGTTACCGATTTCAATTCGGTTTCCCATGCTATTCTCTCCATTCTAAGGTGCTTTCATAGGATGTTGGATCTCTGTCAACTGATGCTTCGTTGCACCGACAAATAATTCCGCCTGAGTTGCCATTTATCATAGCAATGTATCCATAGTTTGTCAATTGTTTTTTTCATAAATTATGGCTTTTTAGTTTGGAGATTTTCGCCGATCCTTCCGCCGCGATTTAAACACATCGCTCGTCTGTTCAATATGTTTAACACGATCAAGGAAATACAAGCGCATGGGTGCCGCAGATTTATAATGCGGGTTATCGAGAAAAACATCTGGCTCACCTAACAATTCATTGATGAGACCTTTTGTCCAACCACGTTCAGAGATGAGCCGTGTCTGAGTGATTTTTTCTTTCTCGCGTATTGCCTTACGTGCTGCAGCTTTCTCCTGCTTTTCGGTTTGCCACAACGTTTTGTAATCGTCTGAACGTTCGACTTTGCGAACATCGGATTTTAGATAAATTGAATAGGTTAAGCGCCCTCCTAAAAAAGTTATAGAGAAAGACTCAGACGACAAGAATCTATTCACGCGTTCGGGAGTCCAATGTCCACGCTCCAACAATTCTTCGTGCGAAAAGTGAGTGTCGGGATGTTCTTCCATTTCTATATTCCAAATCTGGCAAAATCTTTTTCGCATTGAAACATCGTTAAAATTCTCAAGCATTAATTTTTTTTCTGCTTTCTCAATATCATTGTAGCGAAAGAGCCGAACCGTGTTTAAATCCTCTAATGTAATCACAGTAACATCACCTACCTTTCTCCCTAATTTTCTTTCGACTTCAAAATCATGGAGTTGGGATTCAGAGAGAATCGTGCCACGTTTTCCGAGTTGAGATTTGGTAATGTATCCACCTTTTCTTATCGTAAAATTACGCGCGGGTTTCCGATGCTTTTGCTGTTTCATGCTGCATACCTCCGGGCAGTTTTGTGTCGAGCTCAAGACGGTTTCAATGTCAGATTATACTACACTTATAGGCAATTGCCAACTCATTTTTGATGGAAGCACCCACACCCTTCTCATGCGACTTGCGAAAATGTAAAGTTTGTGTTAGTATGTTAAGCAGAATAAAGACTTCCCTTTTTCACTGAAGCGAAACATATTACGGACGGTGTGAAAAGTTACACCACAGAATGGCTTGCAACAGATGCACAGACAATTAACACGAACGCAAACAGAACGACGATGAGGCTATTGGAGGTCAATGTCATGGGTTCTAAAACTGAAGGTTTCTTTCCGAACAGTAGAAAAGTGTACGTTTCCGGTAACGTGCACCCTGATATCCGCGTCCCTTTCCGTGAAATCACACTCACCCCGACACACGTCGCTGACGGAACAGTTGAGGAGAATGAACCGTTACGTGTTTACGACACAAGCGGTGTGTGGGGCGACGACTCACAATCCTGTGATGTCGAATCTGGGATTCCGCCGATGCGGCAAGATTGGATTCAGGCACGTGGCGATGTTGAAGCATACGATGGGCGGGAAATTCAGCCACAGGATAACGGCTATCTCACCAAAGGACACGAACAGTACGCTCGTATGCGATCGGAATCAAAGGGTGGGTTGAAAAACTTTCCGGGTTTGAAACGGAAACCGCTGCGCGCAAAGAACGGCGAAGCCGTTACACAGATGGCTTATGCGAAACGCGGGATCGTAACACCTGAGATGGAATACATCGCTATCCGCGAGAATCTGGGGAGAGCACAAGCGTACGAAGCGATTCACGGTGATTATCGGACGCGCAACCGATTGAACCATCAACATCCGGGTGAGACGTTCGGTGCGTTTATCCCTGAATACATTACGCCTGAGTTCGTCCGAGATGAGGTCGCGCGCGGGCGTGCGATTATCCCAGCGAATATCAATCACCCCGAAAGTGAACCGATGATCATCGGCAGAAACTTCCTCGTGAAAATCAACGCGAACATCGGTAACTCTGCCGTTGCCTCTTCAATAGAGGAAGAGGTCGAAAAAATGCGATGGGCAACGAAATGGGGAACCGATACGGTGATGGATCTCTCAACTGGTAAAAACATCCACGAAACACGAGAGTGGATTCTGCGTAACTCGCCCGTCCCCATCGGGACAGTACCGATCTATCAGGCACTGGAGAAAGTCAGTGGTAAACCGGAAGAACTGAGCTGGGAAGTGTATCGGGACACCCTTATTGAACAAGCCGAACAAGGTGTCGATTACTTCACCATTCACGCTGGTGTTCGCCTCGCCTACATACCGCTGACAGCGAATCGATCTTGTGGTATTGTCTCTCGCGGTGGTAGTATCATGGCGAAGTGGTGTCTGGCACATCATCAAGAAAGTTTCCTCTACACCCATTTTCCCGAAATTTGTGAGATTATGCGTGCCTACGATGTCTCCTTCTCTCTCGGTGATGGACTGCGTCCGGGTGCGATTCCCGATGCGAACGACGAGGCGCAATTTGCGGAATTGGAAACACTCGGCGAACTCACGAAAATCGCCTGGGAACACGATTGCCAAGTCATGATTGAGGGACCTGGACACATCCCGATGCATCTCATCAAGGAGAATATGGATCTGCAGCTCAAACATTGCGACGAAGCACCGTTCTACACGCTCGGTCCGTTGACGACCGACATCGCCCCCGGCTATGATCACATCACCAGTGGTATCGGTGCAGCAATGATCGGGTGGTTCGGATGCGCAATGCTCTGCTACGTGACCCCGAAAGAACATCTCGGATTGCCGAACAGAGACGATGTGAAGGAAGGTGTGATTGCCTACAAGATCGCTGCGCACGCAGCAGACCTCGCGAAAGGACATCCAGGTGCGCAGGAACGCGACAATGTGTTGTCGAAAGCGCGTTTCGAGTTCCGCTGGGAAGATCAGTTCAACCTCAGTCTTGATCCAGAGACCGCTCGCGAATACCACGACGAAACCCTTCCCAGTGAATCAGCAAAAACCGTTCACTTCTGCTCTATGTGCGGTCCGCATTTCTGCTCAATGAAAATCACGGAGGATATCCGTAAATATGCCGAGGAGAAAGGCATCACCGCCGAAGAAGCACTTACAGAAGGGATGGCGGAAAAGAGCGAACAGTTCAAGGAACAGGGGCACCAACTCCATATCGCATCCGATGCGAAGGAGGAAGATACCGAAGCGGCTGATTAACAGAACAAATTACGATCCGACCCCAGTTAAGGTAGGTGCGGTTTCCTAACCGCACCATAACTGTCAATTTTACAAAAAATAATCGTTGTAGTCCAGGACCGGTAGGCGCTGTTTCCAACTGCGCCGGGTTTTAGCCATGAACTTTGTACACGCCAGAAACCCTCTTCAGTCCCGTAGGGTTTATTTGCTTGGGTATTTCTGCAGCATCTGTGTAGAAAAACGGTCGCGCCCCCGATCAAGCCCCGTAGGGGCGGCATTTGAGGGGACATTACCCCAAAAGATGGTTTCCGTGAAAATCCCTAAATTGACACCTATGGTGCGGTTTCCCAACCACACCGGATAGTTATGTAGGTCAGATTGAATCGAAACTGATAAGCATCTGAAAGGCAAACGTAATATATGAAGATTGGAATTATTGGCTGTGGCACAATCAGCAGTGCCTATTTTGAGGGGGCGCGAAAAACCGACATCTTAGAAATTAAAGCCTGCGCAGACCTCCGAATGGAAGCAGCGCAGGCACAAGCCGAAAGATACAACAGTCACGCATGTACCGTCGATGAACTGCTTGCGGATCCAGAAATAGAACTCGTTGTGAACCTCACCATTCCGAGAGCACACGTTGAAGTCGGTTTACAGGTCTTGGAAGCAGGCAAACACGTCTACAGTGAAAAACCGCTCGGCGTGGATACCGAAAGCGGAAAGCAATTGATTGACACCGCAACAGCAAAAGGGCTCCGCGTCGGATCGGCACCCGATACCTTTCTCGGCGCAGGAATCCAAACGTCGCGACAAACATTGGATGCTGGGAAAATTGGTAAACCAATTGCTGGAACAGCGTTCATGTGTGGACATGGACACGAGAGTTGGCACCCGAACCCCGCCTTCTACTATGACCTTGGCGGTGGCCCAATGCTGGATATGGGACCTTACTACGTGACGGCACTTGTCAATGTCCTCGGTCCCGTCAAGCGCGTCGCAGCGATTACAACGAAAGCCTTTGAAGAACGTATCGCAACGAGTCAAGCCGTGCGTGGCTTACGTATCCCGGTCAAAATCACGACCCACCTCACCGGCACCATTGAATTCCAGAACGGCGCGATTATCACGATGATCATGAGTTTCGATATGTGGCGACATAGCCTCCCCTGTATCGAAATCTATGGCGAAACCGGTTCAATGACGGTGCCTGATCCGAACGGATTCGGTGGACCCGTAAATGTCTGTCCAGCCGGAGGCGATTGGGAACAAGAGGAAATCCGTTTCCCCAACAACGCTCGGATGATTGGGGTCATCGATATGGTATCCGCCATCCTTTCGGGACGAACGCATCGGGCAAACGGAGCGTTAGCATATCACGTGCTTGAGGTGATGTGTGCCTTCGACAAATCCTCCGAAACAGGTGAACACGTCGTTATTGAAAGCACAACGGAACGTCCCGAACCTGTCCCACTCGGTTTAAAAGAATGGGAAATAGACTAAACTATATCAATCCGACTCCACAACCCCGATAGGTGCGGTTAGAAATCGCACCATAACTGTCAATTTTAGAGCAAATAACCGTTGTAGTCCCAGGTCCGGTAGGGTTTTTGCTGGGGTATTTTTTCACTGTTTCTAACTGCGCCGGGTTTTAGCCATGAACTTTGTACACGCCAGAAACCCTCTTTAGTCCCGTAGGGACGGCATCTATGTAGAAATGGGAATCAAAGCAAGATAAAGCCCCGTAGGGGCGGCATTTGTAGGGACATTCCCGCAAAATACCGCCAAAAATCCCTAAATTGACAGTTATGGTGCGGTTTCCAACCGCACAGGATAAATATGTGAGGATGAAGCATAACTTTTGTAGGAGGGCAATTTATTGCCCGTTAGCAGACATTTAGAACGTGCGATGAATCACACTACTACAAACTTAAGGGCAGCAGTCGGGATTCGGAAGTCCTTCCTACAAGACGAATTTATGTTAGACCGCACGAATCCTTAAGCACGCTCGAATTGACCCAAAACCTGCCTGAAACGAAGTGGAAGGCAGTCCAGGAGCTCATAATTAAAAAAATGAAGATTGGAATTATTGGCTGTGGCACAATCAGCGGTGCCTACTTTGAAGGGTCCCGAAAAACTGACATCTTAGAAATCAAAGCCTGTGCAGACCTTCGAATGGAAGCCGCACAAACGCAAGCTGAAAGATACAACTGTCACGCATGCACCGTCGATGAATTGCTCGTAGATAGTGAGATAGAACTCGTCGTGAATCTCACCATCCCGAGAGCGCATGTAGATGTTGGACTCCAAGTCTTGGAAGCAGGCAAACACGTCTACAGCGAAAAACCGCTTGGCGTGGACATCGAAAGCGGAAAGCAGCTTATTGACACTGCAGCAGAAAAAGGGCTCCGCGTCGGTTCCGCACCCGATACCTTTCTCGGCGCGGGAATCCAGACATCGCGACAGGCGTTGGATGCGGGGAAAATTGGGAGACCCATCGCTGGCAGTGCGTTCATGTGTGGACACGGACCGGAAGGCTGGCACCCGAATCCTGCTTTCTTTTACGACATCGGCGGCGGACCGATGCTGGACATGGGACCATACTACGTGACGGCACTCGTCAACATCCTCGGTCCCGTCAAGCGCGTCGCAGCGATTACGACAAAGGGATTTGAGGAGCGAATTGCAACGAGTCAAGCATTGAATGGCATGCGTATCCCCGTCAACATCACAACGCATCTGACAGGCGTGATGGAGTTTGAAAATGGGACAATTGTCACGACAATCATGAGTTTTGATATGTGGCGACAGAGTTTGCCTTGTATTGAAATCTATGGTGAGACCGGCTCAATGACAGTCCCCGATCCAAATGGATTCGGCGGACCCGTAAATGTTTGTCCCGCGGGTGGCGATTGGGAAGAGCAGGAAATCCATTTCCCGAACAACGCTCGGATGATTGGAGTTATCGATATGGTGTCCGCAATCCGTTCAGGACGCACACACCGCGCAAATGGCGCATTGGCATACCATGTACTTGAAGTCATGCTCGCCTTCGATAAATCCTCCGAAACCGGTGAACACGTCATCATCAAAAGCACAACAGAACGTCCTAATCCTGTCCCACTCGGTTTAAAAGAATGGGAAATAGATTAGATTTTTAGTTGCTGGTTGTCAGTACTCAGTTGTCAGTTAAAGAGAGGTTCTTTGACCAAGACACCTCTTAACTGATAACTAATAACTGAAAGATTTTTCGCAGAAAAATCGTACTGAAAACTAATTCCTACAAATTAATCGTTATATACGTCTCCACTCGGAACAGAATCGCCACTGTGCCCCAGAAGGTCGTTACGACGAATTCACCCAACACCAAACCGAGGAAGAAAGGTGCTGCCCTCCGAAAACCACCGATCCCGCCATGCTTCGTAATAATCCATTTCAGGATGAAACTCACAAGGAGCGAAAACCAGAAGAAATTCATCGTGAAGGTGCTGGTAACGGCATAACCCGCTGGATGGAACGGCATCCACATCCACCGTCCGCGTAGGAACGCCAAGAGCACAGCGACAACTGTCCCAACACTGACCGCACTCAGCACTGCGGTATCGGGACCCGCCGGTTGCACGAGCCGTCTACCGAGTCGACTGAAGGTCTCCCTGCCTGCCCACGCTGTATAAACACCGTCCTGATAAGAGACGTGCAGATATGCCCAAATCGTCGCGACAATACTCACACCGATAGCAACAATCACCGCCCTTGCGAAGGTCTTGTTTTCGATGCTGGCACGCTCGGCTATTTTCAATCCCTCAAGATGGTGTGGCATCAACAGGCAATCGTACGCACGATTGAAAAAATAGAGATACGCCAACCCTGTCAGATTGCTCGCACCGAGCTGTTTCGCCCCAAAAACCGAATACATCATCCTGTCAGGACCGGCGTAATGCTGGTCGTGAACGGGTGAACCGAGTTCGGCACGCATTCGCGTAATCCCCGTCGCCAACCCGAAGAAAAGTCCAAAGAAGGTCGCGATCACCCACAACGACATCCCGAGCTTGTAGCAGAACCCGACAAGGAACACCACACTCAACACCATCCATACCACGGCTGCACGGTAAGAAATCGGTTCGTCCGTGTCTGTGAATGAAGATTGCATACCAAACAACCGACGAAGCACTTGTGTCAAGTATCGGCGCGCACTCCACACCGCAATGATACCGATACCGATATAGGCACCGAAGGATTGCTCCGCCGCATACGGGAAGGGTGCCGACAAACCAACCGCACTGCCTAATACACGGAGTGCTTGCCAATACAGATAAAAGAACCAACAGGAAAACGACAACTCCAACGGCATGAAAAACGCCAAGCCAACGGCAAATGGATAAATGCCAATCGGGAACCACGTGATTGCGTTCCACGGACGGACGGTAAAGAAATCGGCGATGTCATAAGCGCGGATACCGCTCAGTCGCGGCACCTGTGGGAACAGGTAATTAACTCCGTTGAGGAGGTCAATGCCAGCGGCAACTGCAAATCCGATCCACATCGCTTTGCTACGGAAAAACCCGCTCCTCGGATTCGCCATCGCCAACGGCAATTGGATCAACGGATAACTCAACTTCTCATTCTCGGTCCACTGCCTTCGGAAAATGAAGTTGATACTGAGCATCACCGAAAACAGCGCGGCGAGAAAGAGTCCCCACCACAACAACGGGATGCTCCATGCCACCAAGTGTGGATAAAACGTGGAACCACCGTCGAAAAAATTAGCAAGCCCGCGCTTATCGGTCACCGATGTCCATGACGGGATATAGTGCCAGAACAAGGATTGCCAATCGTTCTCCGGTGTCGCGTAGGCGAAAGCGTAACTAATAATCGGAAGGAGAATCTGTACGCACATGTGCCCACCGATAGCCGTCGAGAGGCACAGCATCACATAAATTGTTAGGAGTTCAGCGGTGGAAAGAGATAGTTGCGGCGAGACTTTTTTCGTGAAGCGGTTTACGATTGTCAGTGCGAAGAGCAGCGTGATCGTGTTATAGAGCAGGGAGATCATCGACATGTGCGCGATGTCCCAGCGCAGTCCCATCATCTGCCACATCGCATTCATCGGAATCAGCAATAGCCCGATGCAAACCGCTTTCAAACTGAGAGGAGAGCGTTGATGTTTCACGCAGAGTAGTTATCAGTATTCAGTTGCCAGTTATCAGTTAATCGTCTGAATCTGGATTTTCAAGATTAGAGGATTTACAGGATTACATCCGTCTCACGTTTCAACCTCCAAGGTTTTGTATAAAACCGCTTGACCCACCGCTGGCGAGGATTGTATCCTCGCCTCTTTCGTTTTGACCCACCGCTGGCGAGGATTGTATCCTCGCCTCTTTCGTTTTGACCCACCGCTGGCGAGGATTGTATCCTCGCCTCTTTCGTTTTGACCCACCGCTGGCGAGGATTGTATCCTCGCCTCTTTCGTTCCGTTTCGGTGTATACAAAGTTTATGCCCAAGTTCCAGTTCGGTTAGAAAACCGCACCTACCCAGCATCCATTTGGTACGATCAACGCCCGAGTAAACTACTGCTTTTGAGATACCGATAGAGGTCGCTATCCGTTGTCAGGATGAGTTTCGTACTCTCACCTACCGTCTTTCGATACGTCTCCAAGGTTTGAATAAAGGCGAAAAACTCTGGATCCTGACCGTGTGCCTCCGCATAGATTTGGATGGCTTGTGCGTCTGCGTCTCCCTTAATCTGCTCCGCTTCCTTATAGGCTTCAGATTGAATCCGCTCTAACTCTTTCTGTTTCTGCCCCATGATGTCAGCGGCTTCACCCGCACCCTCCGATTTGTACTTCTCAGAGATACGTTGACGCTCCGAAATCATTTGGTCAAAGACTTTCGTTCGGACCTCGTCCACATAGTTAATCCGTTTTATCTGAACATCAACGAGTTCAATGCCGAATTGCGGAACGGTCTCTTGTACCTTCTCAAGGATCATGCGTGTAATCCGTTCCCTGCCAATCTGAATTTCCTCCAAAGGTTCACCCGTCTGTCCCTCCTCACCTTCAAGGACTTCCAGATCCAAGGTTAAGACCCGATTTGAATCCCGCACGACTTCAATCAAGAGTTGTGCCGTAACTAAATCCCGCGCAGCGGAATCAATAATGTCATCTAAGCGGGACTGTGCGAATTGTTCCGTGCCGAGTGCTTGATAGAATTTGAGTGCATCTGTAATACGCCACCGCGCCGTAGTATCCAACCAGATGAATCTCTTGTCCTTTGTCGGAATCTGGTTAGGGGATCCATCCCATTCAAGCACCCGCTTTTCAAAGCGGTGCACCTGCTGAATAAAGGGTGTTTTTATTTTCAACCCAGCGGTGACGATCGGTTGCCCGACAGGACGACCAAACTCGGTAATGATGACTTGTTCACCTTCATAGACGGTATAGAACACACCTGACACAACCAGCAATACCAGAACTATAACGACAATTAAGGGGATGAGAACTATTTTCGACTTCATATTTTTAATTTTCCTTGCGGTTCGATTAGGCGGGTTTGAAGAATAATGTGCTTCTTCGTACATCCGCCCTCCATTACATTACGGGCTACGGGTTTCAATGCCCCGTATAAAGAAATAAAGGAAACTTTTGTGAGACGAACACCTCTTCACCGACTTCTAATTTTACCGGACGGTTTTTATTCCTTGAGTTGCAAAAGTGGGATAGGTGCGTTGGCTTTACCGTCAATGACATAAATCTCTTTCACCTGTGGCAACACTTCTCGCATCGCTTCCAGATAGAGTCGGCGACGGGTAACCTCTTTCGCCTTCTGATATTCCGTGCGAATCGCTTTGAACCGGTCCGCATCGCCCTGCGCTTCGTTCACCCGCTTCAGCGCGTACCCTTGTGCCTCCGAAATTCGCTGTGCCGCCACGCCTTTGGCTTTTGGAACGGATTGGTTGTAATCGCGCCACGCCTCGTTGATTAACCGCTCTTTCTCTTGCTTCGCCTCGTTAACGGCGTTAAAAGCGGACTTCACCGCTTCCGGTGGATTCACATCCTGCAAGGTCACGGTCGCCACATCTAATCCGGTTTGGTAGAGATCCAACGATCGCTGAAGATGTTCTTCAACTTCTGCCGCGATTTCAATACGACCGACAGTCAACACTTCGGTAACAGTCCGATCGCCTACAACCCGACTCATGACCGATTCTGAAAGGTCGCGCAAAGCGCGTTGCGGATTCCTCACAGAGAACAGGAACATTTTCGGATCTTTGATTTTATACTGAACCACCCATTCGACATCGGCGATACTCAGGTCCCCCGACAGTAAGAGGGATTCCTCCGAATAGTCGCGGGTGTCATACTGCGTCCGAACCCCGGCTCGCAGCGTACGGAAACCGAATTCCTCTTTGAAGACTTTGCGGACAGGCACGTTAATCGCCCTCTCAATACCGAGAGGCAGCTTGAAGTGGAGTCCGGGTTCGGCTTGTCGGACGGATTTGCCAAACATCAGCACAACAGCGATCTCGTCCGCCTCAACCGTATAAAAACTCGTTGCTAAGCACGCTAAGACTATCACACCGAGAATCACAAACAGAATCCGTTTAGGCGTGATGAGACGCGTGTAGGGTTGCCGTGTAATTAAATCTTGGAGGTCTTGCATAAGATTTTCTCCTTTTTTATTTTTGACATTTATTATTTAACTATAGTTTGGACGGTTTCTGTCGGCTCGCGCTTTGTTTCCGCCGCCTTTTCCTTTTTCTTTGAGTTCCGTACACATACGCAACCCGCTAAAAAATAAACTCGGATGCCCCCATGAACAGCCCCGTAGGGGCGAAATGTCTATAGAAAAGGCGGACCCCCCGCGGCCAAGCCCCGTAGGGGCGAAATTCTATCCCGTAAAAAAATTGTCCAAAGTCTAGTATTATTTAACGAATACACCCTATTTTAATGCTGCAATAAACGCCTATAATCATAACCGATTTGGTAAAAAGGGTCAAGGGAAGATGTCGGGAATCGGAGTTAGGAAGATCGCGACGCGGAGGCCGCTTCTACAGAAGAGGACGATTGCTCAAGATAGGCTTGATAGAGTTGACGCTTGAGATCCTTATTGATCTCCGGTTGCGATAATTTCGTGAAGAGATCCAACCTACTATTGACGAAACTCAATAAAATCTCATCAAACACCTGATTAAACTTATATTCTTTGTTCGTCTCCGTATTATCTCCGGCGATTACCTGTCGCAGTTCCTCGTTTTCGTGCATCTTTTGGTGAATGGTCTCAATGTCAACCTTATCCTCCACCGTGAAATCTGTCTGATGCGCACTGTTCAGATTCTCAAGGATATTGGAGAGGAAATCCTGCTCAGGTTCCCTAATCGGACGGACATCGCTGCCAATCCCTTCAACCTCACTATCCTCGGCTTCAAGGGAGAGTTGTAACTCTTCGTATGTTCTCTGCACACGAAACGAATCCAAGTCCACAGATGCCAAAACATCTCCTAAGTCCGGGTGATCCCGTTTCGGCAGCTTCTTGTTGAGACTGCGACCAAAAATATACAACTTTTCTAACGCCACATCGGTGAAGGTCATCAACTGTGAAATATACCCATAGAGCCGAATATAACTCTGCAAAGTAGAACGAAACGCCTCTCTATCATCTGTTTCAAGTGCTGCCCATCGCTCAACAACACCATCAAGGACACCTTGCAGAAGTTCGTCAGGCTGATAAGGGTCATAAAAGATACGACAGAATTGATCGATGGTACCTTCATCATAGAGGTCAAAACTCTCCAACTGACGCTGTAGGTCATACAACCGATTCGGGTCAGTCTCCTCCGCGAGCATCGTGGTCTGATAGTACTCCTGAAAAGCTTCCTGTATCTGCTCCGGTTCATTCACAAAGTCAAGCACTAGCGTGTCCGTCTTACCAGTGGCGACGCGGTTCAGACGGCTCAAGGTCTGGACACACTGCAGCCCGTCCAACCGTTTATCGACGTACATCGTCTGTAGCAGCGGTTCATCGAAACCCGTTTGGAACTTGCTCGCGACAATCAGAATCCGATACTCAGGACTCTTGAAACTGTCCGCAATCGAAGTGCTTGGTGGCAACGCATTCATCCCGTTTTCTGTGTAATCCTGCCCCTTGTCGGTGTCGTGCACCGTGTCGCTGAACGCTACCAGACACCCGTAGGGGAGACCCATTTCTTTCATCTGTTTATCAAATTCCAACTTGTATTTGACGCAGTGCAGTCGGGACGGCGTAACCAACATCGCCCGCCCCTTCCCTTCGATCGTCTTTGCAGTGTGTTCAGTGAAGTGTTCCAGCATAATCTTGGTCTTGGTCTCAATGCTATGGGGTTGCAAATCAACGTAATTGGTCAATGTCCGCAACGTCCGCGCTTTCTCGTACTCTCTATCCTCCGGCACACTCTTAACCAGTTGGAAGTACCTCTTAAAGGTGGTGTAGTTCTGCAGCACGTCCAGTGTAAAGCCCTCGCTGATACTCTGGCGCATCGAATAGACATGGAACGGGATAAATTTTCCGTCTTCATCCTTCCGTCCAAAGAGTTCTAAGGTCTTGTTTTTCGGTGTGCCGCTGAAACCGAAATAGGAGATATGCTCCTGCATTCTGCGTTGTTCCATCACCTCAAGGATTTTAGCGTCTATATCTGATACTTCTTCGGCATCATCTTCCGGTACGCCCAGATCAATCCCTTGCGAGAGCGAAAGCCTGAGGTTCCTTGCAGATTCACCACTCTGCGAGGAGTGCGCTTCGTCAATAATCACGGCGAAGGTCTTGCTTCTGAGTTTGCCAATTTCCTCGGCAATCACGCTGAACTTCTGAATCGTCGAGATGATAATATCTTTGCCGGATTCGAGGAAACCTCTGAGTTGTGCTGAGGTCTGATCAACGGCATGCACCACACCGTCGACCTGCTCCACCTGTTTGATTGTGTCCTGCAGCTGCTTGTCAAGCACACGCCGATCCGTCACAACGATGATGGAGTCGAATATCCGATTTGTAGTGTCCGAAGTGCTGAACAGATGCGTCAGCAGGTGCGCCAACCACGCGATAGAGTTCGATTTGCCGCTCCCAGTTGTGTGTTGGATGAGGTAGTTATGCCCAACCCCCTCTGTCACGATAGCCGCCCGCAATTGACGAATCACATCCAGCTGATGGTATCGCGGGAAAACAAGCACACGGTGCCTCTCATCTCTCACCATCTTAGTTTTGGTATCGTAGACCTTCTCTGTAGTCTCCTGCTCATGGATAAAGTTGTTGATCAGTTCAATCAGGTTATCGGGCTGCAGGATGTCCTCCCAAAGATAGGCGGTCTTGTGTCCTTTTGGATTTACGGGGTTTTCAATGTCCTTGTTGAAGGGAAAAAAACGTGTCTTGCCACCCTGCAAGTGCGTTGTCATCGAAACCTTCTCGTTGCCCACCGCAAAGTGCACCAGACACCGCTTGAATCGGAACAACGGCTCCCTCGCATCCCGAGCTGTTCGGTACTGTTTCTCCGCATCTGTGAAAACCTGACCGGTGAGGCTGTTTTTCAGTTCCATTGTCACCAACGGTAACCCATTGAGAAACAAGGTCATATCCAGCGATTTCTCGTTCTTCTCCGAATACTTTAACTGTCGAATGAGGGAGAATCGGTTCTGCGCGTAGAGTTCTTGATGGTCGGGGTTCATGCCACTTGAGGGCAGGAAGTAGATCAGCTTAAAATGACAACCTCTATCCCTAACTCCTTTCCGAAGCACATCCAATACCCCGCGATTTTTAATCTCCCTGCTGACACGATCAAGGAGTTTATCTGGTGTATCCGCGTCGTATTGGCGTTCCAGTTTCTGATACTCCATCAGTTGCGTCATCTGAATAAACCGCAGTGTCTCACTGGATATTAGGCAGCGGGATTTATTGTAATGGAAAGATTTTAATGACTGGTAGCCCGACCGATTCAGGTGCGCTTCAATGTGGTCCTCAAAATTTTGTTCTGTATACGTCGGCACGGTCTAAACCCCGTTAAGCAGATAAAGGTTGCTGCTGCATCATCGGTATCATATAACTGTAGCATAGGCTGTTAGCCTGTGGCACATATCCCCTATAGCATAGGGGACCGTTGGTTTCCTGTGCAAAGGGATACGTCGTCGGTGCTACATCATCAGTATCACGTAACTCTGAATCGTCCATTTCAGGGAGAGTTTAAAGAGAAATGCGTATCTATTTCATCTAAACTTTGCGCGGTCATCGCTTGCTCTAAAAGCGTATCAAGGAGCGATAGGTTGTGGATATTGCTGATTTCACGTGAAAGCACTTCAGGCACGCTCTGAAATCGGAGCTGCAGGAGTTTGAGTACCGCGTCCCGTTTACCTTCCACTTTACCTTGTTCTATGCCTTCTGCTTTGCCTTGTTCTATGAGAAACTCAGCCGTTGTTTGTGCCATCGTTTCTAACTCCTTATCGTCTTGAAAAGTATAGCATAGAAACACCGAAAAATCAACGCTATATGTAGCGCACGCCAGGACTATTTAGTTTTCGGTTTTTTCGTCCAATTTTAGGTCCTCCAGGCCCGGTAGGTGCGGTTTGGAACCGCACCGGGACTAAAAAGGAAAAATCAGACATCTATGAAATCCAATAATTTATCTAAAACTGAATGCCCTGTATCGCACGCCAGGGTCATTTAGTTCTTAAGAGCAGCGAAGAGGCAAAAACCAAGCGGTGGCTGCGCTCCATCCCCCTTCGCGCTTTAGTCCCGTAGGGACGCTATCTATGTAGAAAAATGACACCCACCAGACCTAAGCCCCGTAGGGGCGGCATTGAAACCTCCTCGGAAGTTCCAGTCCCTTTAAAACTAAATAATCCTATATCACACGCCAACTCAGAAAATAAAAAGATAGGATCTACACATCATTTCGGACATCTATTTTGCCGGTCACTGCTTCGGAAATGAGGGATTGACGGTATTCCTTGAGGAGTTCAATCTTTCGCTGCTCTGCGGATACCAGTTCGTCAATCTGTCCGGTTTTGCGGTCAAGGAATTTGACGATTTGTTTCTGTTCTTGGCGCAGAGGAATAGGAAGCTGAAAATTTGAATACTTTTCGCCATTGACATTCTGGATTGTTGAGATGATTATCTGTTGTTCAAGCCAATTTCTATAAAAATGTGATAGTGTTACATAGTAGATAAATTTCGATGTCCAGTAATCATTAAAGTTAAATCTAACGAGATAGCCCGCACTGGTATATTTTCCTGTTTGAAGGTGCAAATAAGATTTTCCTACTGTTGCGCCACTACGAGAGAAAAGCAAATCATAACTATTAAGCATCTGTTCTTGAGGGACACAATCTTCAGGTAGATAAACTCCTTTCTGTGCGAGACTTCCTCCTTCACCAATATCAGTAATTCTGATTAATCTGATCCCCTCTGTGGTATATCTATCTGCCTCAATATTAAGACCATAAGTCACCGGAATTTTGGAAATATACTTCAATCTTGTAAGAGTCCAATGCTTCGGTATCTCCCCAATCCACTCCACGCCCGACGGTTTCATCTCCACATTCGGGTCAAGCCCCTTCGTCACTGCCTGATTTATCAGTACGGTGCGTTGTTCCTGCAGCAGTTCTATCCGTCGTTCTTTGATGCGGATGAGCTCGTCAATCTGTCCCGTCTTCCGGTCGAGAAAGTTAGCGATTTGGGTTTGTTCTGACAAAGACGGATAGAGAACAACAATATCCTTGAAATCCTCAAATCGTAGTTCCCATTGGCCTATTCTCACCCCATAGGATAATCTGTTAAACTCCTGAATGTAAGGCTGAGACCTAAGCAAATAATGGAAATATTTCCCATGAAAATGTCTCTTAGGCTTACAGACAGTATAAGCCGGACTGACAATTCCTCTATATTCCGAAACTCCTAAAGAACCTTGCCAACACTTCATTTTGTTAAACACAAAATCCCCGGGCTCAACGAGTTTATAGTTTGATGTGTCCTCTGATACTCTGTTGTAATTATCATCTCTGCTGTCTCGCTTAATGACTCCATAATCTCTGTAAACAGATAAATTGATTTCCCCAGATGTATTTTTTATATGTTTAAGTTCAAACAGATGAGTACATCTTATCATATTCCAACCCTTCGGTACCTCTTCAATCCACTCCACACCACTCTCTTTATATTCAGGGTAACGATTCATAATTCCAATACCTTTTTGTCTGAATCGCGGATTTCGCGGATTACACGGATGACGCGGATTTTATAATAGAATCCGAAAATATGTTTACAGTTCGTCACGGAACAAACCCTCACTACTGCTGGCGAGGATTGTATCCTCGCCTTTGTGTTGGTGTATAAATAATTACGAGATTTACTATAAGATGTCCTCGTGTCAAATCATTGGCTCTAGCGGGGTTGAAACCCCTCCTAATCCTCAAGGAGGAAGAGGTGTCCAACGACAAGTTTTGGCTTTTTCATTTCGGGCCCCTGTCGTAAGGATTATGTTAATGAAGTCTTCATTAGACTTTACTAAAGTTTGGACAATTTTTAAATACTAAACAGGTTTCCGCCCCTACGGGGCTTAGCTGCGCGGGGGACAACGTTTCTATTCTCACTGCGAAGCAATGTCGCCCCGCTCGGGCTGCGCTTCCTTCTGCTTAGAATCTTTTTCCGTCAGTTATCGGTGTGTGCAAAACTCATAGGAAAATAGAGAACGCTTTGAAAACACAACACGCACGCGACACGGATTGTCCAAACTTTAGTAAATTATAAGACTACATCTAACTAATATTATACAATATTTTTAGGGAAAAGCAAGAAAATTCTGTGCTGTGTGCGATTTTTAGGAGGTCTCCGTTCCACCAAAGGGAAACACCCAAGCAAAAACACCTACAGGAACTCCAAAGCACTTTGTAGCCTCCGCTGTTAGGTTGTGCATAGGTCTTTTGCCCCATAATCTCATCTTCCCTCGCCTCTGCTATGAAATATGTATCCGAGCGGTCTTGGGAAAAGTCGCGTCAATCGCAAAGTGTTAGATAAAGTCATTATTATTTTGTTATTTATGTCAAAAAATATGACCTAATACAACATTTGAATAAACCTTTATAATAATTGACTTTATCGCACTTTTAATTTGATTAATACCGAGATCTGTGATACCATATACATTAACAAATGTGAAAATATGAAACTTCTGACACGACGATTCCCTAAAACTTCACAAAGCCGACAACCATGCCAAACGGACACATTGAAGTCAACATCAACAAAGCGATTTCCACCTCGACTGGAGCAGGTATCTCCGAAGACCCAGCTCCGCGTCGCACCGTCGCGTCATCTGTAGAGACTACTAACAAGCAGTTAGGCTGCCCCCCCCCCCCCACTTTACAAATATAAAGTATTATTCTTCAGAATACGGTATCAGCAGTTATCGTTGTTCGCGATGCTTCGCGCCCGCGCCGCCTCCGTCTCGCACGGAGTCTCTCGTCGCGGGCTATTTTTCGTGTCGCATGACACACCTAAACGCCAATTTGATTGCAAAAACGACAAGGAGATTTAAAAATGAAAAGAGTCATACCTTTACTCATACTCATGAGCCTATTGATATTGATCACTGAAACTGTCGCTCAAGATACCCCAGGACCCCCTACAAATTTTACGGTAACACAAGGGGACCGCCAACTTACGCTGGAGTGGGCACATCCAAGCAATATAAACATTGCTAATATTAGCCGCTATCGACTTAGATCGAGAGCGGCCGGGGCCTCCGCGCCGACGACTACTACTTTATGGCCGGGAGCGACTCTCAATCCTGAGGCTTTTACAGAAAATCCGTCTTACAAATTTATTCACCTTATCAACGGAATAGAATCTACTTTTACGATAGCAGCTGTAAATGACAATGGCCAGGAAGGCACAATATCCGCAGCCAAAACAGGGACACCTATGATGCCAGCACCTGAAGATTTCACCGCAACTTTAGATGCCCCAACTACAGATGATAGGACAGTTACGCTGAGTTGGACAGGCATACCTCAATTACCCTTTCACGCCACCAATCGTGACGTCACCGATTACGAATACAGTCAAAATGGTGGAGCTTGGACATCTATAGGTAGTACCAGCACGAGCCATCTTGTAACTGGATTGGAAAATGGAAGGTCATATACTTTTAG
>JAPPBX010000014.1 GCA_026702755.1 Candidatus Poribacteria bacterium
GTCGCCACACAACTCGGCATCCCTTTCTACGGCGTGAACTACGAGGACGCTTTCCGCGAGCAGATTATCGACTATTTTGTGGACGAATACCTCATTGGGAGGACACCCAGTCCTTGTATGGTATGTAACCGAGAACTCAAGTTTGGAAGACTTCTTGACCTTGCCAAAACGTTGGAGTGCGATGCCATCGCCACGGGACACTATGCCCGCGTTGAGCAAGATTCAGAAACCGGACGCTATCTCTTACGTAAAGCACGCGATGTCAGCAAAGACCAATCCTATTTCCTCGCCGCACTCACACAGGAACAGTTGAAATGTGCCATGATGCCCCTCGGTGAATACACGAAAGCCGAGGTCCGTGACCTTGCCAGAAAATATGAGTTGCGCACGGCTGAAAAGATTGAAAGTCAAGAACTCTGCTTCGTTGCTGATACCAATTATAGACGCTTCCTCCAAGACAGGGTTCCTGAGAAAATTGAGGGCGGCGATATTGTTGATACGGAAGGCAATGTCCTCGGTAGGCATGAGGGTGTGCCGTTTTATACCGTTGGACAGCGGCGCGGGTTAGGTATTGCAGTCGGCAAACCGCTCTATGTAACGCAGCTCAACGCAGAGAAAAATACTGTCGTTGTCGGCGATTCCGATGCACTCCTTGAGGACACGATGCATGTTGAGCGCATCAACCTCATCGCTATTGAGAAGTTGACGGAACCGATCCGTGCGCACGTCAAAATCCGATCCCGTGATAATGGCGGTCCTGCAACAATTTCTCCGATCAGTGATACTGAGGCAGTCGTGAAGTTTGACGAACCGCGTCGCGCCATTACCCCCGGACAAGCCACCGTCTTCTACGACGGTGAATACGTCCTCGGTGGCGGTTGGATTGTGGATCCTCGCGACACCACTATGGAACGGTAACCCCGAATAGGGATTCTCAAGATGCAAACTACATTTTTTTGTGCTAACTGCCGAAAATGAAATCAGAACTCATCTGTCTCCTCGGGCCCACAGCAGTCGGTAAAACAGAGATAGCCATTCAACTTGCACAACAACTTGATGCCGAGATCGTTTCTGTCGATTCCCGCCAAATCTATCGACAGATGGACATCGGCACCGCCAAACCCACCCCTGAAGAACAAAAAGCAGCACGGCACCGCCTCATAGACTGTGTGGACATCTCACAATCCTTTTCTGTCGCCGACTATCAATCCCTTGCAGACGCAGCGATCGCCGACATCCAAGACAGAGACAAGCGGGTACTGCTTGTCGGGGGTGCGGGTCTCTATTTCCGCTCGATTGTTGACGGTTTGTTTGAGGGACCGGGGGCGGATCCCGCACTTCGAGAACGACTTGAACGGGAGGCAGTACAACACGGTGTTGATGTCCTCCACGACAGACTCCGTGCCTGCGATCCAGCATCTGCTGAGCGAATTCATCCCAACAACATCGTCCGCGTTATCCGTGCCTTAGAAGTCTATGAATTGACAGGCACACTCATGTCCGAACTCCAACAGCAGTGGCACCCGGAAAAACAGCGGTATCCGTTCATCGCCTTCTGCCTGACGATGCCGCGTGCGCTACTGTACCACCGTATTGAGCAACGTGTAGATATAATGCTTGCGAATGGACTGATAGCAGAGGTGGAATCGTTGTTAGCAGCCGGATATGCGCGTGGGACAGTCGCACTCCAAAGTTTTGGTTACAGAGAATTAATCGCGTATCTGGACGGAGAATGTACATATCTGGAAGCGGTCAAGCAGTTGAAGCAGAACACCCGCCGTTTCGCCAAACGGCAGCTAACGTGGTTCCGTAAGGACACGCGTATTGAGTGGATAGATCGGAGCGCAATACCTGATATTGTTGCGTTTCTACTGGAGAAAATTGGGGATGTATAGCAAATTGAAGTCCTCAATTATTGACCTAAAAGCAGAGCCTCGTAAAACTAAATTTCGCGTTGATTTCATCAATCAGGTGTAATATAATATCTCATTAATACAGGAGCGGAACGCAAAAATGAGACATTTTGGAACACAGGGTCCCGTCAATCCCCAAGAACACTACGTTGTTTCACGTACCGAAGAAGTTGTCGATTTCATCAACCGTGTTGAACAAGGTAAATATATTGTCTTGTTCGCACCACGTCAAACAGGAAAAACTACCTTCTTTCAAGATGCCTTAGCAGCACTTATAGCTGGTTCAGCGTCAGTTGAGCAGCCTATAGACTATTTTCCAATTCAACTGAATTTTGATGTCTGTAAAAACCTTACCTTGTCTACTTTCTATGAATATCTCTATGAACAAATGCGTGAAGAGATAGAAGCCGTTTTCCAAGGGCGAGGATGTGTCCCCTCTGAGGCTTTACGCGGATTTTTGGAAGGGACAACTTTAACAAATCATCTTTCAATGATGAGATTTTTTAAACGGTTCGCACGTTTTCTGGACGCTGAACATGCTGGGCAGCAGGTTGTAATCGTCATTGATGAGTTTGATGGTATCCCGCAGGTTGCGTTGAGTGATTTTCTTCATACGCTCCGCCATATCTACATTGCCGGTAAACCTCGGTGCCCACATAGCGTTGGCATCATTGGTGTCAAAAGTATCGCTCAACTTAACTATGACCGCTCGATTTCTCCGTTCAATATTCAAGATGAATTCCATCTACCCAACTTTACCCTCGAACAGGTCCATGAACTGCTTGGGCAATATACGGACGAAGTCGGACAAGTTTTTGTCCCAGAAGTTATAGCATCTATCCATAAGCAGACTGCTGGACAACCCTTCCTTGTAAGTCGATTCGCACAGATTCTCACAGAAGAATTGGACATCCCGAAAAGGGAACCGATTACCATGGTGCACTTTTCAAAGGCACACGCACAGCTGCTACATGAACGGAACACCAATATTGAGCATCTGACAACCAATATCCGCAAAAACCCGCGCTTTGAAAGTGTGCTGATGCGGATTATGGCGCGAGATGAAGGCGTAGACTTCAATATGGACGATGACATCATCAATGAACTTGCCATGTATGGTGTCATCAAAAGAGCCCGTGATGGTATGTGTGAAATTCTCAATCCAATTTATCTCTATCGCATCATAAGAACCTTTAAACCGACGATGAATGGATTAGAGCATCAGTACCTTCCTGGAGGTACCGATGAGGAATTTCTCAATTATGTTACACCTATAGGACAGATTGATATGGCACCATTACTTGACAACTTTCGGGATTTCATTGCTCGTGCAGGGTTCAAAATTCTACAAGTTCCTGATACGCCACAAGAATCTGTTGGTAGACATCTTCTGCTTGCGTATCTCGACCAGTTTGTTAAGATCATCGGCGGTTTTATGTACATTGAAGTTCAGACGGGTCGAGGTAGGATGGACATCATTATCATCCACAACCAGAAAAAATATATAGTAGAAACGAAAATTTGGAGAGGCGACAGTCGTTATCAGGCGGGTAAAAAGCAGCTTGCCTCATATCTCAAATCAGAGGGGACTATAGAGGGGTACTATATTGTCTTTGATCATCGGGAAAAGCCGGAACCACGAGTAGAGACAGAAACAATAGAGGGATTGACGATTCGGAGTTATCTTATTCCTGTGATGCAAGAGCTGCCTTCAGAGGTTCAAAATACTTCTGAGATGCGGTAAAAAGACTTCAATCAATACCATGTTCTTCGCAGTACGCACAGATAATCGGCAAAAAGTCATCGGCGTATTTTTCCATTTTCGTAACACTAACACCATGAATCTGTGTGAACGCTTCTCTGGTTCGCGGAAAAGTGGTCGCCATTTCCCGTAACGTCTTGTCGTGGAAGACGACAAACGCCGGAACCCCTTCTTTATCTGCCACAGTTTTGCGTTTATCGCGAAGTAGCTCGAAAAGTTCCAGAGTTTGTGCGTTCGGTTCTGCGGAGGTTGGTGGATCGGTATTCGATGCCTCAGTCGGGCGCGCTACCGGATTCGTTCCATATTCTTTACAATAGGCACGAATGATAGGCAAAAAGACATCACTGTATTTTTCGGTTTTTGCGGGTCCCACACCTTGCATCACTCTGAACGATTCTTCAGATGTCGGAAAATAGGTCGCCATCGCTTGCAATGCTTTATCGTGAAAAACCGCATTAGGGTGTACACCCTCCACCTCAGCGATTTTGTCTCGTTCAGCCCGAAGTAATTCAAAGAGTTCCGAAGCATATTCAAAGGACACTTCGGATGTGAGAATATCTACCGATTCCACCGAAAATCCCCAAAATTTATCTTTGCTATTGAGTACTCCCCAACCTTTCTGAGTTACGCGGAGGCTGCCGTGCCGCGCATCTCGTTCAAGTAATTTGTGTTGGAGGAATTGATGAGACAAATATCTCCACTGCGTTCTGCTGTATTCCATACCAATGCTGTATGTGGAGAGTCTGTCGTGTCTGTTATCAAGAATTTTTTTCTGCTTTGACCCCCGTAAGACATCAATAATATATGCTTCCCCAAATAGTTCTTCTGTCCGAAGGACACAGGAAAGAAATTTTTGCGCCGGTATTGTTAAGTCAACTCGCTCCGTTTCCGATTTACGGCAGTTGTCACACATCCCACAATTTTCCTGGTCGTATTGCTCGCCAAAATAAGTTAATAACACTTTTCGACGACACGCTATTGACGTTGCCCACGAAATTAGTGTTTGTGATCTTTCCAGTCGTCCCTGTTTTTCGGATTGCGCGCCTTGCTCGATGAAATGATTGATGGTGTCAACATCGCCGTAACTAAATAGCAAGAGACATTCGGCTGGAAGTCCATCGCGACCGCTACGTCCGATCTCCTGGTAGTAAGACTCAGGTTCCTTTGGCAACCCAGCGTGTAGAACAAAGCGCACGTCCGCTTTATCTATTCCCATACCGAACGCAATGGTGGCGACGATCACTTGGATCTCGCCATTAATAAAAGCTTCTTGATTCTGTTTCCGCGTTGTGTTATCAAGGTCTGCATGGTAAGGACGTACTGAGATGCGTCTGGCGGTTAAATTACGACAGAGCGATTCAACCTGTTTCTTGGTTTGACAATATATAATGCCAGATTCACCGCGATGCCTATTAAGAAACGCGAGCGTCTGTTCCAGCAATTCAACTTTCGGTTCAACAGCCATGAATAGATTTTCTCGGTCAAAACTGCCTATGAACTCGTTTCCCTCGTCAAACTTGAGTAATTTTTTGATGTCATTTTGAACCCGCGGGGTCGCAGTAGCCGTTAGGGCGATACAAACGGCGTTTTGGAAGCGTTCGCGAATAGAAACTAACTGTCGATATTCCTGCCGAAAGTCGTGTCCCCACTCTGAAATACAATGGGCTTCATCAATCGCAAGACAGGCAACATCTGAATCCTCAAGCATAACAAGTATTTCCGGGCGAACGAGCGTTTCAGGGGCAACGTAAAGCAGCTTGATTTCACCCTGTCTGACCTGCTGCATCGTAGCGACGTATTCTGTGTTACCAACGGTATGATTGAGGAACGCTGCGCGGATACCATGATTTTGGAGTTGCATCACCTGATCCTGCATGAGTGAAATTAGGGGTGAAACAACGACGGTTACCCCATCAAACATGAGTGCAGGCAATTGATAACAGAGCGATTTCCCGCCACCTGTCGGTAAAACAATCAGGGCATCCTGTCGTTTTAGGATGTGGTTGATGATAGTTTCCTGAAATGGACGAAACTCTTCATGTCCGAAAATGTCTGTGAGGATATCTAAAGAAGTTTGCGTTGAAATTGCGGGTGAAGGCTGTTCCTGTTCTCTGGGACGTTCCGATTGTCCGTGTTCTACTTCTTCAAAAAACCAGCCAGAGAGCTGCGCGTAGTGCCGTTCTTCAGCATCAGGCTGATCTTTTGGTCTCCACCGATGTGCCAGCGATACACGCAGAAGCATACCTGCAGGAATTGTCTCAATCGGTTCTTGAAAACCGACAAAGGTGAGCGTACAGTTCCCATTTTCGGTAGGGTAGCGATATCGTATTCGTTTCTCTTTTGTATCGCGAGTAAGCGGTTGATCCGGCCTCCAAAACGTAGTACTGTAAGAGGGAATATCACCGTCCACAGCGATGTAGAGCGAACCGCTACTTGTCGTTTTCAATAAGCCTTCATAAAGCTCTCGTGGATCCCCAGTTTTCGGCGGCATCAAAAGTTCAATAGCACTTACTAAATCTTTTGTGTCTTTTGCAGGGTGAAGGCGTGATTTTTTATAAACAACAATGTTTTCGTTATGCGGCGGAATCAACGAAGTTTCGGGTTCGGCGGAAATCTCCCAAATCTCACCAACCTCATATTCTTTGTTCCCGCCGTCATGTGGGTCAGCGTTAAACGGAATGAGTCGGACGCTTTTTCCTGTTTCAGTAATCGCTCCGATACACGCGCCCTTGCCCATTCGGGTTTTCGCAACAATTAATACTCTCACGGTAAAATATCTTCAACCTCCAGATTGAATGCTTGTGCCAGTTTATCCGCTACCAACGAACGGTGGCATGCCTCCGGCGCGGTTTCCACACAAAAGAGTGCTACAACTTTAGCATCCGATTCCAATTCATCCAGCAGGCTTTGGGGTTCAAATTCGGCAAGGCATTCGGTATGATAGGCTTCGATAAACGCTTCGCCCAATGTGGTGCGTTTGCGTTTAGCCGTTTTGGTTGCTTTATCTGCCGCTGCTTGTTTTTCTCGGACAATTTTCGTCGGTCCCAAATCTTTTCTATAGATGTATCGGATGTCGAGTTCCGATAGTCGTGCCTGTAACCGCTTACTATTAGCGAAGGCATAGGTCGCACCGCGTACACCGCGTCGGCTGCGAATATCGCAGAACGTATCAACTTTTGCCTTGCATAAAGCGTCGAAAAAGCCGGTCTCATCAAAGCCGTATACACCGATCGTAATAATTTTGATTTTCTTCATAGTGGATTTGAATTAGGAGTATTTTTTCCGAGAGTGGAACGTGTTTTCACCAAACAACGACAATTGTCCACCTGTCAGACGTTCGATGACTTTTTCCTGTGTTACTTGCTCGTTGTTTTCGTCGATATGAATAACCGGGATATTCTGTGTTGTAAGAGTCGCTCCGATGAGTTTGCATCGGTGACATTCTTCAGGCTTTCCCTCGCTACACATCAGAACGACGGATTGTTGTTGCAGAAAGGCAGTATGGAGGCGTTCAATCCCGTGCTGATAGAATACTGTGGCTTTGACCTTTTCGTAATCGACCTTTCCGTTGACGTAACACGTTTCGTCGTCGGGTCTGCCACCGAGTGTGTCTCCCATGAACACGTAGCGGATGCCGTGCTGTTCCAGTTGATTCGCTAACGGTGCTTTGGAGAATTCCGGTTTGTAGCGCGAGTAGGGCGCGGAACGGACATCAATGAGGTAGGCAATTTCGTGCTGGTGCAGCACTTCAATGAGCTCCTCTATTGATCGGTTTCCGTAGCCTATCGTGTAAATTGGAATAGAGTCAGACGATTTTTCCATGATAATACATAGTATCATATAGTTTCCACAAAACGCAATCAAAATATCCTTGCCATTTTTCTGTAGCGTTTGCTATATTAACTTGCGTGAGCAACAGATTTTCAGAACTTCATTTTCCGCAATCCCATACCCAATCATGAAAAACTACAGCGTTAGAATGCTTCGTGAGAACATGGAAAATATCCCACAATTCCCGATTCCAGAGGGGTATGCTATCCGGAATTATCGCCGGAATGAGGGACATATCTGGACACGTATTCTAAAAGCAGGCGAACCTTACATGAAAATTGACGACGGGCTTTTTGATCGTGAGTTTGGACGCTATCTTTCAGTGCTGGAGGATAGAAGTTTTTACCTAACGACGGACGCGGGCGAGGAAATCGGCACAATCACGGCGTGGTGGCAAAATATAGATGGAGAAGTATGGGGACAGATCCACTGGGTCGTGATTCATCCCGACTATCAAGGACGTGGACTTTCCAAACCCATGATGTCTGTGGCGATGACCCGCCTGAGACAATCCCATGAACGCTGTTTTCTTGGCACGTCGACCGGACGTATGGCAGCGATCAAAGTCTATCTCGATTTCGGGTTCATCCCAGACCTCTCAGTTGAGAATAGTAGAGAAGCTTGGACAGAAGTCGCCTCCGTTTTGGCACACCCAATTTTTAAGGAATTGAATTTTTAGTATGAGGCAAGGGTTGATTCTAACTTCCTATCTCATTTTAGCGGCGTTCGGATTTGTATCGCAAGGAGCTGCGCAAGAGAGCAACTTTGTGCCGGTCACCGGTATACGTGTGCTGACATTAGAGGCTGTCCATTCGGGGGCAGTTTTGTCCTCTGCCCCTTGGAAGTATCATCCGGGTGATAATCCGGAATGGGCAAGTCCAACCTTTGATGATACCGCGTGGGAATCCATAAGTACACTACTGTCCGGAAAGGTACTCTCCGAAAATAGATGGGAGGGTATCGGTTGGTTCAGACTTCATCTGTCCGTTCCTGACGAGCAGCTCTGGAATCTGCCGTTGGCACTTCATGTAACATATCAAGCGGGTGCGGCTGAAATCTATCTTGATGGGGAGTTGATTTATAAATTTGGCACAGTTGGAACGCGGAGAGGAGAAGAAAAACCGTATTGGGAGCGCAACCCGCAAGTGATTTCGTTCTCCGGCAAAACCGATCATGTCATCGCAGTTCGGTATTCCAATTTCTCTTCTCCCAAGGTGATACCGATACGTGGCTTTGAACTCAGATTGACAGAACTGAATCCGAACATTAAAAGACATGTCACCATTGTTCGCGAAGTCACCACTTTTCAGATGGTGTGGACGGCGATTTCGATTTTCATGATGCTGCAGCACTTGTTGTTGTTTATCTTTTATCCTCGGGCACGCGAAAACTTTTATTTTGCAATCTCGATAGGGAGCATTGGTGCTTTTGTTTTCCTTGGCTTCCAGCTTGTCTTTTTAGCAACAAGTGTAACACAAATGCTGTTTCTACTTCAGTTACTTGTGTGCGTTTATGTACTGATGTTTTTGGCAGGAATGCTATTTCTCTACACGCTCTTTTATCCGAAGTTGCCCAAACTGTTTTGGTTCTTTCTTATGGGTTGGGTTATACCTATCTGCTTGATTTTCCTTGATGTTGATACTGCGCCAATGTTCGGAGCGACTATGGGGGGAATCACAGTGTCTGGTACCCAAATTCAATTCGAGGTATCCCTCGCTGGGTTTCTATTCCTATCTCTATTAACCGCTCTCACGTTTTTAGAGATGGCACGTGTGATTATCGTCGCCATCTTCAAGAAAAAAGATGGCGCGTGGATTTTTGGGCTTGGTTCGCTCATGCCTATTATCCTTCCCTTCATGTTCACTTTTTTCGTCTCATATACAAGATATGATGGAAACATAAACTGGCAATTTAGTGCACTCGCTATAACCCTCGCCCCGCTTTTTTCTATGTCGGTTTATCTTGCTCGCAATTTCTCCCGAACGCACCGAAAACTTGAGACGGAGGCACTTGAGCGGCAACTCTTGGAGGTTGAGAACACCCGCAAAACGGAGGAGTTGGAAGAGGCACGTAAACTCCAGATGTCGATGCTACCGCAAGACGTACCCCAACTTCCTAACCTTGAGGTCGCATTCAAAATGCAACCGGCAACAGAGGTCGGGGGTGATTATTATGACTACAATCTTACGGAGGACAACCGACTTACACTTGCAATCGGAGATGCCACGGGACACGGCATGAATGCTGGACTCGTCGTTTCCGCCGTCAAGAGCCTCTTCAAGACATCGGCACCGGATGCTGACAACTTAGAAACGCTTGACCGTATCTCACAAGGCATTAAGAGCATGAATCTAAAGAGGTTGTACATGGTGATGACGCTCATCACGTTCAACCACAATAAATTGGACCTTGCAGGGGCAGGGATGCCACCTACACTCATCTATCGAGCGAACGAAGACCTTGTTGAGGAAATATTGCTTGAAGGCATGCCGTTGGGTGGGTTTATCGGAGCGGAACGAGAAGAAGCGTCGTTTGAGCTCCAACCGGGCGATACGCTCCTGTTTATGAGTGACGGTCTGCCAGAAATGTTGAACCCTGAAAACGAAATGTTGGACTATCCAAAAACGAAGGAACTCTTTGCGGAGGTAGCGAGTCAATCACCCCAAATGATTATCGACCATCTCTTCAATGCGGGCATGTCATGGGCACAGGGAAGACCACCAGAAGATGATGTGACACTTGTTGTGATGAAGATGAAGTGAGGCTTATAGGCGTTTTATTGCCTGTCAAACAGGCTACTACATTCTCCGTGAAGACTTTAATGAGAAGGAGTTTTTTGTTATGACAACGATAACCCCAACGCTCAGTGCACAACAGATTGCCGACTACAATGAGGAAGGTTATCTCATTGTGCGCAACGTTTTGTCTCCTAAAGAAGCGGATGAACTTCGGCGCGTCGTCCAAAAAGAGGTCCAACGCGATGCTTATCCATCGTCGCTGACGTATCCTCAGCCAGCGAAATACACAGTGAGTGGTAACCGTCTCGCTGCACCCGGACTCACCGCTATTGCCGAGCATCCAACGGTTGTTAGTGCTGTGGAGTCTGCCCTCGGTCAACCCGCGCACCTGACGGCTTACGTCGCCTATCTACGCACACCGGGTGATAAGGGTGCCGGTGCGCATTGCGACTACAAACGGTGGCGACCTGTCGGTTCGTCGATGAACTGGGTGTTCGCAATCATTCCACTAACCGATTTCGATGAGGCATACGGTCCTTTTCTCGTGTCGCCCAAATCGCATAAGTTGACGCAGGTGATTGATCCGGACACACATATTTTGGACCTCACCCGTCCAGATGCTAAGCAGCTGCCACCCTTCATTGACCCAGAACTCAAGGCTGGGGACTTACTCGTTGTCAACGAACATGTCTGGCACAAGGCACCCGCGGGAACAACAACTGAAGATCGATGCGGTATTTTCAATAAATATTGTGCGATAGACGCGCCACCCGCAGCCGGATATTATCCTTACAATCCCGCCGCGTTCAATGCTTTAAGCGACGATGGGAAACGTCTCATACCAGCCTGTTTCGACAAGCCGATTACGACGACGCGCCTACTCATTGAGCATCCATCTGGTCAGGAATCAAAATTCCTTCTGCGCCGCGACACTGAAAAAGCGTCTTGGGAGTTGCCCGGAGGCGAAGGCTGGGAAGAGGAGAAACTCGTCGGTTGGGATGTCGGTGCACGGATCGGTTCACTGCAAGAGCTCACCCAAACCCAACTCGATTTAGAGGTTTCTTGGATGTCCTATATTGAGGATGTTGAGGAAGGAGATGGTATCTGCCGGATCTACGGCTTTTCGGACGACAACCTTGATCTTGATGCGCTCGCGGACAAGGGCTGCGGCTGGTTTACGAAATCCGAGCTGCAAAAACGTCTCGGTGAAAGTGATGTGATCTGTCATGCGATTGATACATGGCAACAGACCGATGTAATTCGAGGCAAAGGGAAGGCGTGCAATCAAAGCCGACAGCAATTTGAATAAATCCCACCGCACCCGCTTCACCTTCTTTGCTGGCGAGGTTTTCAACCTCGCCCTACTCCCCTATTTCAAGTCGTTTTTTCTGCTCCTCCAGCATCTTCTTCTGACGCTTGACGCGCTCTGGCACTAAACGTTCACGTGGTGCTGTTGGCTTGAAATCCAGGCGGTCTTTCCCCAATCCGTGCAGCACACCTAATTCCACCGGTGAGAAATCGTCCGGATTCTCACGGTTGAAATTCATCGGCTCCGCGAGACCGACAGGTGGATTTGTGATAAAGCGAGCGCGACCGGAAGGATTCTGTGAAGCGGCATGCAAGATAAACGGATGCAGCAGCACAACATCGCCTGCGTTCCCTGTGATTTCTACAAAATCCTTGCATTTCCCAATGAGTTGTCCAAACCCTCCGGGTGGCAATCCTTCTGGGTGCTCATACAACCGTTGTGCGACATGCTGAACCGAATCGCACGCCACGAACGTGCCGCCGCTCTGCGGATAGATATCCGACCAAACAACGATAGTGAGCAATCCTTGCTCTGGACTGTCAAGGAAGTGACGGAAAAAATCGCCATCCTTATGCCAACCACTGACTTCTGGAGAGGGTGGTTGCCAAGACGTGTCTGCACCTAATGAGAAGTTGATAATAAATCCGTCACCCCATGAAGGTTTTGTGTTATCCCGCAGATTGATAACTCTGTCTTCGCCACCGAGAAGGTCGCAGATGGCATTCCATGCCCTCGGCGCGATTTCCTGAATTGGCACGCGATTCATTGAAGGTAGGTGGATACGTGGCTCTTCCCAAGTCGTTGGATCATCTGGAGCATAACCGAGTCGTTTAAAGGCGAATGATCGCCACTCTTCTGCCAATTCTCGTGGAAAGCAGTCTTTCAGGATAATGTGCCCTTTTTCAACAAAATGGTTAACATCTGATTCAGTCAATGTTTTGTAGATTTTCGCCATTTGTCTCCTCTTTACTGTACACTTTCCAATAATGTTTCTGCAAGTTTTGTTGCGAACTCGTCGTCGTTAATGTGAGCCTCCATCTCAATAACTGTGACATTATCCCCAATATGTGCCTTCAAATTCTCAATCCATGCGGTTCTGGCTTCAGGGGAGTCAAAAGGCTGTCCGGTTTTGTCGATCGCCGATACGCCTTGTGTCGGAATGATGACCGTAGTAGGCCCCTGTGCTTCGCTGAGTTTGCGCGCCATGATGCGTCCGAGTTCAGCGGTTTCTTCAGCAGTTGTCCGCATCAAGGTCACTGTCGGATTGTGCTGATAAAACAACCTATCGCTGAACTGTTCTGGCACTGTGTCCGGGGGACCGAAATTCACCATATCCAGTGCGCCGGGCGAGACTACTTGCGGCAATCCAGATTCTCCAGCGGCTTCTAATCGGTCAGGACCCGCACTCAGAATTCCGCCAACTAATTCATCGGCAAGTTCCGTCGTCGTTACGTCTAACACCCCAGCGAGGAATCCACCTTTAACCAGATCCTCCATCGCTTGTCCGCCTGTGCCGGTTGCGTGAAACACGAGTACTTCATAGCCAGCAGCTTCAAGGATTTCCCGCGCCTTTGTGACGCACGGAGTTGTCACGCCGAACATCGTCGCCGCGATTAAGGGTTTATCATCTGTCGCTGCTGGTACTTCCGCGTTCACCATCCCGACAATAGCACCTGCTGCGTTGGCGAGAATTTGTCGTGATAGGCGGTTGATGCCGGCGATGTCCACGACAGAATACATCATACTTATGTCTTTCGACTGCACATAAGGACTTGTATCGCCTGATGCCAAGGTTGACACCATAATTTTCGGAACGCCCACTGGAACCGCCTGCATCGCTGTTGTACCGATGGTAGTGCCTGCGGAGCCACCGAGCGAGATTATCCCATCAATTTCACCTGCAGCATGTTTCTCAGCAATGAGCGCTGCGGCACCCTCTGCCATCACAGCGACGCTGTTGCCCCGGTCACCTTCATCTCTCAAAGCCTGTAGGGATGAACCTCCTGCCTGTGCGACTTCATCTGCAGAGACATCCGGCGTTAATTGTGGTTCCCCCAATATACCTGTATTGATAACACACGTTGAGACTCCTGCTGATTCTATCTGCGCTTTGATGAAGGAGAATTCCACGCCTTTCGTATCCATTGTTCCAACAATACAAACTGTTTTCGCCATCTACAGATACCTCCACTGTTTGACAGATTTAAATTTTACCTTGTTCCATTTGCGAGTGTTTTATACGTTACAACTCCGTAGAGCGCGGCTGTTCCCGCGCTTGATACTCGCGTAACTGCTTCGTTTCCTCTGATCTGATGGAGTTGGTATTCGTTTCCAGTTTTTATTTCCGCCCAGACCATAGTCAACTTGTTCCTGACAGCATTCTCTGAATTTTTCGCATTATCGAATGGGGCTGTTTTTGACCAAAATCACGTTATAGTAGCTTATTATAGGATGTGTTATAGGACGTGTCAAGTTTTTAAAATTGACACAATTCAGAAGATATGATACAATGCTTATCAGTTGTCTTTAATATTTCAAGGACTTACGCATTCACCGTAAGTAATTGGGAAGCGTCCGTTTTGACTTCATTACGAAATATTTCAACGGATGACGGATAACCTTTTTGTCTTTGCTATGTTAGGTTAGGCGTGTATGCGCGGATTGCGGAGGAAATGTGTGAAATCAATTCATTCTAAACAGGCAGGATTAACATCAATACAGGTCTTAGTTGTCGTTATTGTCCTCGGAATTATTGGGGCAGTACTTTTGGCACCTCGATTGCTTGGACAAGCAGGTCGCGCTTTACAAGCGCAAGCCGCTGAGGATATTGAAACGCTTGGTATTGCTCTCGATAGATACGCCAAGGATAATGGCGATTATCCATCAACTGAACAAGGCTTGAAAGCACTCTGGGAGAAACCTGAAGCACCGCCAAGCCCTATAGCTTGGCTTTTACCCTACATTCAAATTCCGATTACTGAGGATCCATGGGGGAACCCTTACATCTATGTCCGCCCCGGGACCCATGACCGATACGGGTACGATCTCATCTCTTTCGGTAGTGATGGCGTTGAAGGCGGAACGGGTGAAGCAGAAGATGTCGTCAGTTGGATTCGGCGTGATGAATAATTCAGAAGACTGATAACCGATAACTGAAAACTATTCCGCGGAGGCACTAAATGAAAATTACCCAGATTGACGTTATAAAAGTGAGAGTGCCGTATCATGAAGGCATTTATGAACTCATGACGCGCCGCAATCTTTACCAAATCGACTACGTTTACAAGGTTCACACTGATGTCGGACTCGTTGGAATTGGTGATGGTGCGTTTCAAGCGGATGATGTCGTTGAAAGGTACATCGGTAGAAACCCCTTTGAGTTTATGAACGGTTGGGCACCGACACCGCTTCAACAGGCTTTTTACGACATTATGGGTAAGGCACTCGGTGTGCCGGTGCATCAACTTTTAGGTGAGAAGGTTCACGATAAAACGTCGTTCGGCTACTGGTCTATTGATATGACCCCGGAGGAGTGGGCGGCAGAAGCACAACACGCTTATGCCCTCGGTTATCGGCTCCACAAAATCAAAGCACGCCCGTGGTTTGAAGTCCTTGAACAGGTGGAAGCGATTACGGCGGTTGTACCAGATGATTATCAGCTCCGTGTTGATGCAAATGATTCGTTTGAAACCCCGGAACGTACCCTTGAAGTCGCACGTCAACTCCAAGATTACAATATAGAATCGTTTGAAACACCGATCCCACAAGCGGATATCGCTGGATACCAAGAAATCAAACAGCACACTGATGTCCCGATAACAATTCACTTCGGTAACCCAGATCCGATTGAGGCAATTCGCGCAAAAATGAACGATTCTTTTATTATCGCTTATCCAGACTCACGCGCTGCGAATGCCAAGCGGGAGGCGATTATTTCGGATGCCGCGCATCTCCCAGTCTGGATACAGATTGTTGGACTCGGTATTACAACCTGTTACGTTATGCACCTTGCTGCAGTAATGCCGAACGCTACGATGCCTTCAATTACACTCAATGCCTTGCGTGCTTTCGATCTTGTCGCGCCTTCCACGATTCCGCTTGTTGACGGATACGCAACTATTCCAGATAAACCAGGATTAGGGGTTGACTTAGATGAAAACGCGCTTGACAATTGTCGCGTCTAAAGGAGGGATACGATGAAGGTATTTACCATCTGCCGAGTGCTGGTTTTTACAGGACTGATTCTTACGATTGGATTCGGTGTTTCCGCACACGCTGCAAAACTCGGATTGGCAAGTGCTTGGCTCTTTGAAGAAAATGGCGGGAAGGTTGTCAAAGATGTCGTCAGTGGACACGACGGTGAAATCAAAGGCTCCCTTGAATGGGTAAAAGACGGCAAGTTCGGCGGTGCATTGAAATTCCCCGGCAAGGGGGATAGTTACGTCCGCGTCGATCACGACGACGTTTTCAATTCTGATCCTTACTCGTTTGTCGCATGGGTGAAGCTGGAAAATGCCTCGTGGCAATATGTTGTCTGGCGAAATGGAGATGTCTGGCCCGAACCCGAAAATGTCCGCCATCTTGATATATGGATTCACACTGACGATTATCCGGTCTTTATGTGGCACGTCAAGGGAAACGTCGGGCGGATTGACGGTAAAACCATCATTGCTGATGGTAAATGGCACCACATCGCCAAAATCTATGATGGTAAAAATGTTCAGATGTACGTTGATGGAAAAGTAGATGGCGAAAAACCGAGCGGTGGGACGCTGGATACAAGTAAATCCCCTATCTGGATAGGTGCACGCCCGGGCAACGTTGCTGCGACGGGACTCTTTGACGAGGTCGGCTTCTTCACGGAGGCACTTTCTAAAGATCAACTCAATGATGTTATGGATAACGGATTGGCTGGATATGCTGCTGTTAATGCAGCTGGAAAAGCAACAACAACTTGGGGACTGCTGAAAACAACAAAATAATAGGCACGCATCATTTATAGGGGGTTTTTGCTTGGGGGTTTCCCCTAGGTCTTATGCCTGCCCACACATTGTATGCCTAAAAACGAGAAATGGAGAAAAATGCATTATGCAAATGCACGTAGGTGGAGAATGGATTGATAAATCCAATAAAATTGACGTACTGAGTCCGTTTGACGGTTCAGTTGTTGACACTGTTCCGAGAGGGGATGCAGCCGATGTCGAGACCGCTATTCAGACCGCGGAGCGCGGCGCAAAGATCATGGCAGGGTTGACCGGCTATGAACGCTACGAAATCCTCCGGAAGGTCGCGGACTTGATGGTGGAGAAGGCTGACGAACTCGCCGAGGTTATCACCCGCGAAGAGGGGAAAATCCTCGCCGAGGCAACCATTGAGGCCACCCGCGCTTCAGAAATTATCGCGCTCTCCGCAGAGGAAGCAAAACGAGTAACCGGTGAAACGATTCCGCTTGAAGGCGCGCCCGGTGTCAAAGGTAAACTTGGCTTTACCGTTCGTGTTCCGTGTGGCATTGTTGCCGGTATTAGCCCGTTCAACTTTCCGTTACACCTCGTCTGCCACAAAGCGGGTCCCGCAATCGCAGGTGGAAACGCAATTATCATCAAACCCGCGACGGACACACCGCTCTCCGCGTTGAAACTCGTTGAACTCTTTTTAGAAGCTGGCACACCGCCCGAAGCGATTCAGTGTGTGACGGGACCCGGCGGCGAAATCGGTGATACGCTCTGTGCGGATCGGCGCGTCCGGAAGATTACCTTTACTGGCAGCCGTGATGTCGGCGAACACATCTGTAAGGTCGCAGGATTGAAGCGTGTCACGATGGAACTCGGATCGAATTCACCGCTCATCGTGATGCCTGATGCCGACCCTGAAAAGGTCGCACGTGCAGCGGCAGCGTCCGGTTATTCCAATGCCGGACAGGTCTGTATCTCAACACAGCGCGTCATCGCACATGAGAAAATCTATGGCGATTTCTTGGATGCGTTCCAAGCCGAAGTCGCCCAAATCAGTACCGGCGACCCGCTCGTAGAAGGGACACGAATGGGACCGATGATTCGGGAAGATGATGCAGCTCGTGTCACTGAATGGATTCAGGAAGCCGTCTCTGATGGCGCAGAACTCCTCACCGGTGGAGATAAGCAGGACCAGTTCGTTACGCCTGCCATCCTTGCCAACGTCAAGCCAGAGATGAAAATCTCTTGTGACGAGGTCTTCGGACCGGCTGTCGGTGTAACGCGAGTCAACGACATCGATGAGGCGATCGCCCTCGCCAACGATACAAACTACGGGTTGAGTGCCGCAATCTTCACACAGAACGTCGATTGGGCGATGAAGTTCGTCCGAGAAGTCGAATCTGGCAATCTGATGGTGAACTGGGGCACGCAGTGGCGTGCGGACTTGATGCCGTATGGTGGTGTCAAAGAGAGCGGTATGGGCAAGGAAGGTCCGAAATACGCCATCGAAGAGATGACCGAATTGAAGATGGCGATCTTCCATTTGGATAGTTAGTCACGAACATTGGATGTTTGAATCAAACCCCGCTGCTTATGAGAATTGGCAGCGGGGTTTGGTTTAATGGTCGTCTGAACCAGGATTATTAGGATTATAGGATTGTCAGGATTGTTGTCTGAACCGTGGATTTTCGCGGATGACACAGATGACGCGGATTTTTGTTGGGTTTCGCTTGGCTCAACCCAACCTACAGATTTTTATTTCACTACTGAAGTTTGGACAGTTTCTATCCGGATCAGGTGCTGTTTCCACCGCATTTTGTATGTTTTCTTCGCGTTATAGCCACAAACGCAACTTAGAGAAAAATAAACGTAGATACAGTTATGCGCAGCCCCGTAGGGGCGAAATGTCTATAGAAACGTTGTCCGCCGCGCGGCTAAGCCCCGTAGGGGCGGCATGTTTATTATCTAAAGATTGTCCAAACTTTAGTATTTCACTATAGGGGAACCATTTATGACACCTAATTTTTTATATAAAAAGGAATACTTAGAAGAACTTCTACCCGGGCGTTTTCATCAAGCATACGAAAATATTGAAGAACGGGATATTGGAATAATGCTGACAAAAGTTCTAAATATGCATGAATTAGTAGAACATATATTGAAGTATAATTTGCAATTAAGAAATATACAGTATCCAACCTCAGGTAACAAAGGGCATGATATATTACATCTTTATAACCTCTTTGAAGATAAAGATACAGAAGACTTACAATCAGAATCAGATATTTTATGCAAGGGGTTTTTTAATGAAAATCAGATGATATCAGAAATATGCGAAAAACATAAAAATTGCTTTCAATTTTGGAGATACACTATTTTCTCAGATAATAGAGGCGCGGATGAGAATCCAAAGACGATTCACTTTTATGAATTAGTCCTATTATTCATATCAGCCGTAAATATCTCTGATTTATCGATTAAATTTGAATTAGACATAGATACGCAGCAATTATTGTTAAGGTCATAAATCAATGAACAAACTATACTTCGGTGATAACCTTGCAGTCATGCGGAAGATGGAGCGGCATTTTACAGAGGCACAGATAACATAGCTGCATTGGTAGAGAATCAATGGTAAAAAGAAAGCGCGGCTAAAACGCGCCTACAAAAAGAGAAAAGGCGAGGTTTGAAACCTCGCCAGCAATAGATTTTGCTATAGTCTACTCTTCTTCTTCCTGTTTCGACTCAGCAATGACTTTCTGAGCAACGTCGTCAGGTGCAACCTCGTAATGCGAGAATTCCATCGTGAAGTTGCCGCGGGCACTCGTTATTGACTTGAGGTCGATCGAATACCGAAGCATCTCTGAGAGAGGAACGTTTGCCTGAATCACCTGCTTTTTCCCTATTTGCTCAACACCCATCACCTGTCCGCGTCGTCCATTCAGGTCGCCAATGATGTTTCCCATAAATTGTTCAGGCACCGTGATTGTAACGTTCATAATGGGTTCAAGCAAGCCTGGATCAGCCTGTTCTGCGGCAGCAGAGAACGCGAGGGAACCAGCAATCTGGAACGCCATATCCGAAGAATCGACGGGGTGGTATTTCCCATCATAGAGATCGATTTGGATATCGACGATTGGGAAACCAGCGAGTAAACCCCTGTCCATTCTCTCACGGATACCTTTTTCGACAGCGGGGATGTAGTTGCGCGGAATTGCGCCACCGACGATGTTATTGACAAACTCAAACCCTTCACCGCGTTGCAAGGGGGCGAGATTAATCCAGACATCTCCGAACTGTCCTCTTCCACCGGATTGGCGTTTGTGCCGTCCTTGGATGCTCCGGACGCTTCGACGAATCGTTTCTCGATATGGCACTTTCGGCGGTGAAACATCGGTTTCTACGCCAAATTTGTCTGACATCCGTTCCCGATTGACGGTGATGTGCAGATCCCCAAGTCCAGAAACGAGAAGTTGTTTCGTAACTTCGTTCCGTTCAATCCTAAACACGGGATCTTCTTCGGACATGCGTGTGAGCGATGTCATCAGCTTTTCATCGTCACCTTCGCGTGTCGGACTAATGGCATAAGAGATGACAGAATTCGGGAACTCAATGCCTGGGAGTTGAATAGGTGTGTCCCTATCACATAGCGTATCCCCTGTCTGGGTCGCGGCGAGTTTGGTGAGTGCGCCGATGTCTCCTGCTTCCACCTGTGGGGTGCTAATCGGATCCTTACCGTTCATGAACGCTGTTTTTCCGAGTCGTTCAATCTGTCCTCGCGTCGAGTTACTGACTTGCGAATCCCCTTCCAAGATACCAGAGTAAACGCGGAAGAAGCTCAACTGCCCCGAGAACGGGTCGGCAATCGTTTTGAATACGACGGCAGACATTGGTGCATCTGTTGAGGGTTCTCTGCTTTCCTCTTCATTTTCCGCTGCTGTAACTGCCCCTACATCGACTGGAGACGGGCATCCGGTTATCAGCATATCCATCAATTGTTGCACGCCGATATTATTTAGGGCAGCCCCGCAAAGCACGGGCGTAAACTGATTCTCAGAAATTCCGAGTTGCAATCCGTTTTCAATCTCTTCGTCGGACAGTTCGCCTTCAAAAAATTTTTCAATGAGTTCGTCATCGCTTTCTGCAGCGACTTCAACGAGTGCCTCACGGGTTTCTTCAGCTTGTGTCTCCAAGTCTGCTGGTATTTCGGCTTTCGCAGCGCGTTTGCTGCCGTCGGGTTGCAGATAAGCCGCCATCTGTATGACATCGACAACGCCGGAAAACTGATCTTCTTTACCGATCGGGAGTTGAATAGGGACAGCCCGTGTCTCTAAAATATCTTCAATGCTCGCGAGGGCGTTTTCAAAGCTGGCGTTCTCTTTATCCATTTTATTGATAAAGATGAGGCGTGGCAGTTCATATTTGTCTGCGATCTCCCACACTTTTTCGGTTCCACCTTCGACACCAGTTGTCGCATCAACGACGACAACAACAGCATCAACGACTCGGAGGACGCTGTGGAGGTCTCCGTAAAAATCTTCTGCGCCCGGGGTATCAATCAGATTTAGTTTGTGTCCTTCCCATTCTGCGATACAGACGGAACAGTTGAGGGTCGTTTTACGTTCTATCTCGTCAGCGGCATAGTCGGCTACAGAATTTCCGCTATCGACAGCCCCCATGCGCTCAATCGCACCACCGTTGTAAAGCATCGCTTCAGCGAGTGATGTCTTGCCTGCTCCTGAATGCGCTATAATTGCAATGTTCCTGATCTCATCGGTCCTGTATTGTTTCATACGTCCTAAAATTTCTCCTTTTTCTGTTAACCACACGGGATAGAGCGAACTATGCCATTTAAAGTTAAATCTTAACACCTTGAAACAAAAATGTCAAGAAAATATTTATGCTGCCTTCTGGAGTGGTATCTTCTTTTAATTATGCTGATGGGTGATGTCCGAATGGCAAAGTCCATCCACGGAATGGTCAGGCACATTTCCCGCTGCTATGGTGTGGTAGACAGCGCAATGCCAATAGTTAGTATACTGTCGGTGACAACATCTTCAACATTTGAACCATCGAGGTTGGCGCGCTGAACCTTATATTTATGTGGAATTGTCCAATATATTTTTCCACCCGAAATGTCTAAGGCAATACCGATTGGACTGTTCGCATAATATATTTTTAGACCTAAAATACCTAACGGAATATTTATCGCAGTACCGATAAGTTTACCGTATCTAACAAAGAGAGTCTTGAGATTTGAACCATCAAGATTCGCACACTGAATTTTACCACTGAACTCATCTGCCCAATAAATTTTACTTCCATCTAAATCCAGAGCGATACCGTTTGGGCCCAGCAAACCAGTGATGATGTCTTCAACCTCTGAACCATTGAGATTCGCACGTTGAATCTTACCGGCACCAAGGTCTGCCCAGTACATTTTTCCATTGGGAACGTCCAAGGTGATGCCACGTGGACTTTGCAAACCAGTGATGATGTCTTCAATCTCTGAACCATCAAGGTTGGCGCGTTGAATTTTATTCGTCGGAGCATTCCAGACGGTCCAGTACATCTTACTTCCATCAACATCCAGTGCAATACCTTCCTTGATTCCTTTACTGGACGGAACAAGTTCCTCAACGTTTGAGCCGTCCCAGTGAGCACGTTGAATTTTACAACCGCTCGTCCAGTACATCTGACCGCCGGAAATGTCTAATGCTATACCAATTGGAGAGCATACGTCAGTAAAGAGGTTTTCAATGTCTGAGCTATCGGAGCGAATGCGCCGAATTCTACCTGATCTGTTTGTCCAATAGATGAGGGCATCTTCAGTTTCGATTTCCTGCTCAACGGATGGTTCTTCGGATAATATGTCTTGGGACATTTTCCTGTCTTTCTCGTAACCCACGAAAAAAACGACACATCCAATTCCAATTAAAACGATAGCAAATATTGCTTTTTTTTTCATAATTCATTATTCTTTTGATAATCGCTATGCCCTAAGTTAGCACCGCAACAAAATACGGATCAAATCAAAACCGCATAAACGGACATAGAATCAATATATTTAATTCTATATGTTATGTGTTACTATGGTTTAATTGTAATTTGTTTCCATTTAGAAGTCAACTTGGTAGGGCATTTGACCAGAGCCATTCGGTTTTAAAAAAAGGGGGCGGGTTTATTTTTTTAGCGATTCAGCGTGGTTAGAAAACTGCACCTACGGGACCTGGTTATTCAAAATCGTTCCAAAGATTGAGAAGAAGGTTGACAGATTACGCCGTGTTGTGTAAAATAATTGGACTTTAGAGCAGTTGATAGATTTCCAAAATTTACTGTCAACTCGTAAGAAAACCGAGCGAAAAATTTCGTGTTTAGAACACCTAATAAGGAGAAAATCTCATGAAGCAGCTAAACATTCAATGCCTCTGTATATGTGTCTGTTTCGCGTTCATATTAGCGATACACCCAGCATCAGCGATTCGTTACGAGTTTGATAGCGACAAAGAGATTGCAGATTGGGAACTCGGACCCCAAGCAACAGCGAAAGTCAAAGACGGTATGCTTGAACTCACCGTTGCCGGTGGACAGAATTCGGGTATCTATTTTGGCGAGGATAACTGGACCGATTACCGAATGGAGGTCAAAGCACGGAAGGCCGCTGGTCCCTATTTCCATTTGTTTGTTCGGACCCAAGAACCGGCACAGGATTTCTATTTCATGGAGATCAGTTATAACTCGCATACGACTTCGGTTTTCATGTTTAGCGGTGGTGCCGCGAATGAAATTACCGGTGGTCCCCGCCCGAAACGTCCCGATTCAAAGGACACTAAAGGTGGCGATGCCTATACTATAGTCTTTGAAGTGGAAGGCGAAACCCTCAGGACCTACATTGATGGGAAATTGATGGTTGAAACTGAGGATAAGACCTACGATAAAGGTCGTCCCGGCTTGGGTGGCAGAGATTCGACCGTCCTCTACGAGTACATGGAAATTAACGGTGAGGGCATCCCACCGACAGCAGTTGAGCCTGCTGATAAATTAGCGACTTTATGGGGCGAATTGAAGAACCCGATAAATTAACAACGACTTGGGGAAAACTGAAATCCCCGAAATAGCAGTCAGCCATCAGCAGTGAGCTGTCAGAGAAGAGACGGTCAATGGTTACCAGAAATCTTCTTGGTCTCTGACTGCTGAAAGCCGATTGCTGATAGCCAGTAAAAAAATAGGAGGAAAGCGTGGAGGTATCGCACCTGATAAGATTACGAATGAACACATCTGAGCAATACTTTCACACGGAATAAAGATGAGACAGTTAGTATACTTTTTGATAGCTGCAGTGCTCTTGATGAGTTGTGTCTTCACTTATGCAGCCGATGCAGAGGATGATTTACTTATCTACTTACCTTTTGATGAAGGACAAGGTAACAAGGCGGAAGATGTTGGGCCTAATGGATTTGTTGGTGATATAAAGAACGCAAAATGGGTGGAAGGAATTGCCGGTCAAGCACTCCAATTCAAAAATGGAAGTGTCAACTTTGACCCACTCAAAATTGATCAACCCAAAGAAATGACGATTGAGTTTTGGTTTAAACCGGACGAGGAAATTGAAGGTGGTGGCAGGATTGATCTGCTCTATCGTTTGAATGGTGGCGGACGGCCCCACATTACGTTCAACCGTGGTGGCGTGTTATTCGGGTTCTACTTTGCGACGCAAGGTGTAGAAATACCAATACACACGAATTATGATGTGTTTAAGCCCGAATGGTACTACTTCGTTGGGTCGCAGAGCAAACAGATAGCGTGGATGTATATCAACGGAGAACTTGATGCTGAAGCGAAAGCTGGTGGAGATGCACGCATGGATTTCGGCACCCAAGGAATGTGCATCGCAGCGAGTCAGGGCAACGCCAACTTCTTCAACGGTGTGATTGACGAATTTAAGATGTGGAGTTTCGCGTTCACCGCTGAGGACGTTAAAGCCAGTATGGAAGAAACCCTCGCTGTGAATGCCGGTGGAAAATTAACGACGACATGGAGCAAACTCAAGTCTCAAAAATAGTTGTCAGAGGAATCGTTTTCAGGCATCAGTTGTCAGTTAACATCAGTTGTCAGTTAAGAGGGGTCTTGTGGCTGCCACAACATCTCTTGTGACTGAAAACTGGGAACCGGGAACTGATAACTATTCTACCGTATCATTGAGATGTGGAGTGGGCGGCTTGCTGAGCGTCCCTCCGCATCCACACACGTTAACACATGTTGCCCTTTAACAGGTGTGAACCAGTGTTCCTCTCCTGCCTTCCCTTTGAAAATTAACTCACCATCCAAAAACCAGAACAAATTCTGTGTCCGGTTGGTAGCCGAAGCCGACAGTCGAATTTTTTGATTTCCCAGTGGCACACCTGTCCGAATGTAATAGGTGGTGTCTTCTGCTGGAGATAAAATAATAGGGGCATTCCCTGCGATTGTACCGGTACACAAGGGGTTATGTTCCGGCAGAACCGGCACGGCAAATCCATTTTCTGCTAACCACGTCGCTGCCTCAGCGGGCCACTCTTCAAATATTTTTCGGTGCGCGTTGTCTGTCGAGAAATTTCGACAGTGGGAGCAGAGACTGTACCCTGTGGTTTCGTCAACATAGATGCGTTTGTGAATTGTACAGACCGCTACAGGTGAGATACCGGGGATATACACGTCGCTCTTGTGGGTGGGGCAGTGTGGCGAGACCGGCGCACCACTGAGCGCACAGACCTGCCGTGTTTTCAATAATTGCTCCGGCTTGGTGAACCATCGGTGTGTGTCCTGCCCTGTTAGTGCAGTAAAGAGCGCGAATAGAATCGGGGTTGCAGCGTCTGTCCCACTCAGCATTGGAGACCCTCTACCGTCGAAGTTACCGAGCCAAACGCCAATCGTTAATGTCGGTGAGTACCCGATACACCACGCATCTCGGTGTCCGTAAGAAGTACCAGTTTTCCATGCAATTTTCGGGAGGTTCATTGTGCTTTCAAAAACTTCTAAACTTTTAACTGCGTTCGCAGGTCGTTGTGAAGTTGTGAGCATCTCGGTTATAATGAAACTCGTTTCCGCTCGGAGTAAACGTTTTTTTGAATAGTTTTCAGTTTTCAGTTTTCGGTTATCAGTTAAAGAGGTATTTACTTTACCGAAAACCTCTTGGGACTGACTGCTGATAACTGGCGACTGACGACTATTTGTTGAATGTTTAATCTCCTCTTGTAACTGACCACTGATAACTGATGACTGATGACTCCTCCGCGTTAATTGATAAGGTTCAAATTCTCCCATATTTGCCAATCCTGCGTAGAGTGTTGTCAACTCAAGCAAATTCACTTCACATCCACCGAGAACCATAGACAACCCGTACTTTCTGTCGGGTGCGAACGTGGAAATGCCAGCCTGTTTGAGGAAGGCAGGCAGTGTGATGTTTTTCAGGAGCGCATTGAGGTTGACGGCGGGGACATTGAGAGAGCGTGCCAATGCCTGACGGGCGGTAACGTAGCCGTTATATTTGCCATCATAATTCACGGGTTCATATCCGGCGTAACTGATGGGGACATCGAATAACAGTGTTTCTGGTGTAATTAAACCCTGTTCCATTGCCAACGCATAGACAAAAGGTTTGAGCGCAGAACCGGGGGAGCGCGGCGCGAGCGTCCCATTTATCTGTCCTGACGCGCGCCGGTCGAAAAAATCGTGAGAACCCACCATTGCTAAAACCTCACGACTTCGCGTATCCATAACGACGATCGCACCTGTGCCAGCACTATGAGACCCCTGAAGGCTTGGTTTTCCTGCTGCATCCAGATATTCGCGAAGAATACGTACGGCAGTCTCCTGAACCTTTGTGTCTATTGTCGTATATATTCTACCGTCTGTTGTAGGTGCTGCATGTCTAACCAACATGCGTGAGAGGTGGGGTGCTTTAAATGGCAGTGGATAACGTGTTTTAGGGATCGGCTCCTGCGATGCCTCTTGCCACTGCTGTTTGGAGATCTGCCCACGTGCCAGGAGACGGTTCAGCACTTTTTCGCGCGCCTTTCTCGCATTTTCTGGAAATCTATCCGGTCGCAAACGTTCTGGTGCATTCGGGATAGCGGCGAGGAGTGCGGCTTCGCCGAGGCTAAGCGCGTGTTGAGGTTTATTGAAGTAAAAACGAGATGCTGCCGCTGTCCCAACGATATTCCCACCGTAGGGGAGCATGTTGAAGTAGAGGTTTAAAATCTCAGATTTAGAATAGGTATGTTCAAGTTGGAGGGCGCGGAACGCCTCAATGAGTTTGTTTGGAATATTTCGGGCTTTGGGTTCCATCAGTCGCGCGAGCTGCATGGTAATGGTTGAACCGCCGCGCACCACCTCACCTGCTTTGAGATTGTCATAGAGGGCGGTTGCAATGGACACTGGGTTGATACCGTAGTGGTAGTAAAACCATCTATCTTCCGATGTTAGTATGGCTTGGTGTAATAACAGGGAATGGCTCTCGAATCTCGACTCTCGGAAGCCTTCAGAAGAACGGTTGATAGCTATTTCACTGACTGCTGATGGAAACCGATGGCTGACGGCTATTCGCCACATACCATCCTCGGCTAAAAATGCTCGAAGCCACTGTCCGTTTCTGTCCAACACAATCCGAGAGGGTGGTGGATGCAGACGTGCTTTCGGCAGCGGGAAATACCAGTTTGCAAGCATGAAGAGGGTGATGAGGAGGAGTGCCGGTAGCAGCCAAAATAGTCTTTTGAATGGAAGGATGGAGAGGGGGAAGGATGGATCGTCCCACAATCTTCCAGTCTTCCAATCTTCCAATCTTCCAATCCCCAGGTCTTCCATTCTGATTTTTTTCATTGTTCTGCGACCACTTCAATCCGCATGCTACCTTTTACTGCAGATTTTGTTGGATCGTACATCGCTTCAGCGACAATAGGAGGTAGCGTGAATTCACCCTGCGTAACTGCGCGTAGCGCGTAATAGAACTTGCGTTCACGTTGCCGTGGGAACGTACCGAAGAAAATAAGCCGGTCATCGCGAATATCAAGATAGTCCGGTTTGAAGTCTTGTGATTTCAACCACGGAATGCCCGCACGCGACTCCAGCCGCGGGTTTTCAATCTCAAAGCCTGTGGGCAACATATCTACGATAACGACGTTTTCAAGGTTGGCGGTTAATGCTTTGACGGTTATCTCCGCAACGATTAAATCGCCGTGCACAAATGTGCCGGTAAGTCCTTCACCATCTTTGTTGAAATAGCGGCGACTCACCTGTAACTCGCGCTCATATTCCTCAATAAAGGAGTCGCGTTGGATACCGAAGGCACTCCAGTAATAGTAGCAGCTGCCTTCGCCTTCGACGGAGAGCTGGATGCGCGTTCCGTCCCATGCTTCATCCGTGTAGCGCGTTTCCGTTGCATCAAAATTCGCGAAGTGTTCGCCGTTAAGTTTCAGGGTGCCGGTGTAATTTCGGTCCATCTGCTTCTTCAAAATCTTGCCCAATGCGAGGAAAGCAAAAGCGTTCTCCTGTGTTGTTGCCCAGCGATTACCTTCCGATGCCGCCTCGCTCAAGTTCTTAACAAGCATCGGAACTGATGGATGGTTTGCGTTGACTTCAGCAAGCACATCCAGCATAATGGCTTGCGCTCGAATAGGCGAGTCAAACGTTCCACCCGTTTCCCGTTGTTCTGTTCCTTTACCATTCCCATTAACAGGCAGTGATACCGACACCGGAAGCATTGACAAGGCGGTTTCCAGTTCGCCACTGAGAGCAAACGCCCCTGCGAGTTGGAAATGGCTGTAATCACTGAGTCCGCTTAAACCCCTATTTTTCAGATAGTGCATCGTCCCTTGATCGGGTTGACCGGCGGCAGCTAAGACATAAGCTGCGTAGGTTGCAAGCGAAATCTCTCGCCTTATCTTTTTTCCTTCATTTTCGTTTTCCATGTTTGGTGAGAATTTCGCTTGTGCTCTCAAACCTTCCAGCATTGCCTCATAAACTCGATCCGCGACCTCGTAACCTGCTTTCCGTGCTTCTACGAGGAAGTGGGACGCGTAGATACTGCTCCATGGATTGACGTAAGTACCACCGGGCCAGTAGCTAAAACGATTGTTTGACTTCAGCATACTTTCGATTTTTATGATACCTGACGTGATGTAGTAGTCTACTGAATTTTCTGCTGCCAGCATCGGTTCGACACTTCGCGCTAAGTCGCTGAAGTAGAGGAGTGGGAAGACCTTGCTCGTTGTCTGTTCCAAGCATCCGTAGGGGTAGCGGACAAGGTAGCGGAGGCTGTCCGTAAACTTGATACTTGGGAACGGTGATAGCGTCAGGCTGAACTCTGACGAATCTGGTATCAAATTCGCAGGTAAAATGAAATCTACAGGTTCACCGGCGCGCACGACTCCTTGCCCTGTTTTTGTAACGGGTGGAGCGACAGAACGCAGTGGGATTTTTACCTCCAATTGTGTCGTCTCGGTATTACCCTGCGCCGAGAGATTAAAATCGGCTTCCCCTATGGCATCGTGAACCAAAATATCAAAAAAGACCTGTGCTTCTACGCCCGCCTCAACGCTCTTATCTATACTGAGAGAGTTTTCAGTTCTCAGTTGTTGGTTGTCAGTTAAAGGGTTTCTTGTGGCTGTCACAGAACCCTCTTTAACTGAAGACTGAGGATTGAGGACTGAGGACTCTGAACTTGTTGAAAGGAGTTGCACATCGCCTGCCGCTTGCAATTGTACATTGAATTCTCCGTCCTCACCTGTGCCATTGAAAAGGGTGACGGGTACACGAATCTTATCACCGCCTGCGAGAAATCGAGGGAATGTTGGAGTTAAGACAATAGGTTCGCGGACGGTCAAATAGGCTTCCGATGCCCCGTAATCTCCACCGGTGAATGCAACTGCCATTAGCCGCAGTGTTCCGTTGAACTGCGGAATTTTGAATTGGACAGTGCCGCGTCCGTTTCCATCGGTTCTCACAAAGCCTGACCAGAGCGAAACCGGCTTCACCCGTCGAATACTACCAGTATTCAGTCGTTTCTGCCGTCCTGCCTGACGCATCGCTCCATCTCCACCTGTGCTTGAATTATCGGTAACAGCTGCGATTTCAGGTAGAATCCCACTATACAGGTCAAACGAGCGTGTCTTAAGCCCGCGTTGTCGATAGAAGTAGTCGTGTGGATTAGGCGTTCTGAAGTCTGTTAGCGTGAGAATCCCTTCATCAACAGCAGCGATACAGACATCGTATTTTTGCCAAGAGCGTCTACCGTGGACTTCAAACGCTATGGTCACCTCGCTGTTTGGTCGGACTGTTACCTCGTTATTTTCAGACTCGGAGACTTGTAAACTGCTATCCGCAGATGCAGCGTCTCCTTTCGGATTGAAGAGCGAAATCTTCTTTTTCCTACCGGTATCATCTGTCTGTTCAAGCGACATTTCTACAGAGAGCCGTCTCCGCGTTTCATCTATTTTCAATGGAATTATGCCAAACGCACGCGCAGGAAGAGGCGACTGTTCACCACTCGCAGCCGCTTCCGTTGGGATGGAACGGGTCAGCGTCGCGGAAAGATACACATTCGGTCTATAGGCATATCGGACCGGAATAGATAGAGTGGCGGTATTGTTTTTCATGACTACTGTCCGGTGACTTAGCACCTTTTCACGCTCGACAGTAAGCAGAAGTGTACCCGGAAAGGGCGCCTTAATCGACAGTTTCGCTGTTTGCTCCGGACGGTAGGCAGGTTTATCCAGCGTTAGGTCTAACCGAGTAGGATGCTCCATAGAGACAGGAGTACGCCCCCATCCGCTGACATAAAACTTTAATTCTGCTGTCGCTGTTGAGGCGATGTCTTCGATACGAACACGGTATTCGCCATAGTCTGAGGGTGTTAACGTCACCGTTTGTGCCTCCTCCGCTGAAGTTAACATCTGTGTTTCTACTTCTGTCATCTGCGGTTCAGAGACGTACCTGTAACGTCCTGCAGTGTTCTGCCGGAGTATCGTGTTCCAGTGGACTTTGTGTAGGCTGAGTTTCAGGGTTCGTCCGGGCGCGGCTGCCATTGCATCGTTGATAGCAACGTAGTCGAAATGAAGCGGTTTGTTAATTTTTAT